>NZ_JAUBQE010000104.1:0-9263 GCF_036701115.1 Microcoleus sp. Pol1C5
TGTTTTTATGTCTATTTGGAAAAAGAACACCTGTTTTTGGGTTGAAGATAATCCCCAATTATAAATGGGGGGACTCGATACAGAAAAAACTTATATTTAACTCTGCTTGAATATATGGATCGCTCCTGTTCTTAGTTTGCGATCGATTATTAAGCAAACCCTAAATAATGTAAAATCCCAGACCATCCTGTTAGAAAGCCAATGACATAATTTGTTAAATGTGATAATATTTCCTGAAGTTTTACACGGAGTTCGTCAAGATTACTAAAGACTAACCTAGCTAAAAACCCTTTGATGTATTTCCATACTCTTTCTGTTGGATTTGCTTCAGGACAATAAGGAGGTTGAAATAGTAAAATAATATTGTCGGGCAATTCAGATGTGATTAAAAGATGACCGGGATTATTATCGACGGCTCTCCTGAGTTTATGGTGTAAAATGTACCTAATAATACATTTACCGTTATGAGCTTTCATCTAGACTATCTATTAGCCTTGCCTGGAGTCAGGGTTGAAACTTGTACTCAAGTTGAGGGAAAAATTTTCTTGGGACTGAGCATTTTATCAGAAGGAATTGTTTGTCATCATTGTAAACATTATACCGAAAAATTGCATCAAAATTGACCAATTATAGTAAGAGATTTGTCGGGTTTTGGTCGTCCTGTGTATTTAAAAATCCCACAACGGCAGTTTTACTGTCCTAGTTGCCAACGGTATCCCGCAGAAAAAATAGATTTTTTGGACGTTAAAAGACGGCATACTCAACGATACGAACAAAATATTTATGAGCGTGTAAAACAATCGAGCATGGAGCAAATTCTCCGAGAAGAACGACTGAGTTATGACGGAATAAAAGGAATATTTGAACAGTAAATAAGAGCAAAAAAACTAATTAGAAACTGGTTAAACGCATTTCTATCGACGAGATAAGTATGCGAAAAGGTCAAGGAAATTTCGTGAGTGTTGTTAGTGACATTTGTGAGGGTAATTTAATTGAGATGATTGATTATCATCGCTCGGAAGAAATCATTGAAATCTTTCTGAAACAGCCGATTGAGGTTCGGAAACAAGTTGAGGAAGTGAGCGTAGATAGGTGGGGAGGATTCCCTAAATTTATCAAAAAAGTATTCCCAAATGCCCTAGTTGTTATCGCTAGTTTTCATGTAATGAAAGTAGTAAATAAAGACTTAAATAAGTTACGTAGAGCAGCAGGAATAACAGATAGGCAAAGTAAATATTTATTATTAAGTAATCGAGTAAAGTTGAATCTAGAGCAGATTGATAAATTAGAATTGACACTAGAAAAATCAGAATGTTTGAGAATTGCGTATGAGATGAAAGAAAAATTTAGAGAAATATATGAGACTAATTTGACGGTCGAAAAATGGCCGAAGAAAATCAAAGAGTGGCTCAATCATGCACAAGTATTTTTTAGAGAATCTGCCTCAACAATTGAGAATCATTTTGAGGGTATTTGCAACTACTTTCTTAATCGCATCGCAAGTGGAGTCATGGAAGGAATCAACAATCGGATTAAGTTGATAATGCGACAAGGGTATGGTTTTTCTAATTTTAATAATTTTAGGAATCGCGTATTAGCTTGCTTTTCTGATTAGATAAACTTATAACCATAAGTTCAGGAGAGCCATTAATTTAGATGCGTTTACCCTGGATGGATAATTGCTTCACCGTATTGAACAGGCGCGCAAAGCCGTCTGAACAACCTGTAGGAGTTCCGCGCGACTGGCTCCACTTGCTGCTTGCACCGACATTCCAAAGTTGACCGTGACGACAAAGCGAGCGAGGGCTGCGGGGTCAGCATCAGAGGGCAAGTCACCTTCTGAGACAGCACGCTCGAAGCGATCGCAGATAGCAGCCTCGCCTGATATGCGGCACTCTGCCAACTCTTGATGGAGTGGATTGTCTGGATCGACAGAGGAAAGCATACTCTGTGCGTAGAGACATCCTGATGGGTTGCACGGATTAGTTACCAAATCAACAACACCAACCATCATCCGCTCGATAACTCTCCGGGCAGTTGGCTCGGAGAGTGCTTCACACAGGTAGGCAGTTTGCCGATCGCGATAGCGATCGAGCGCCTTGCGGAACAAGGTTTCCTTGTTGCCAAAGGTCGCATAGAGACTGGGACGGTTAATGCCCATCGCTTCGGTTAGATCCGTCAGGGATGTTCCTAGATAGCCCTTGCGCCAGAATATTTGCAAAGCTTGTTCTAAGGCTTCGTCTATATTAAAAGCGCGAGGTCGTCCCTGCACTCTATGAGGCTTTTTCGTTTCCATACCGTTCAGTATAAAACTTCCTTGACACCCAGATTGAACCAGGGTATATTTTTTGTACCAATCGGTAAGTAAATCACCGATACCGGCAATTACAGGCCTACCGGAGCAAATCATGACAAAAACACTCGCAGGCAAAGTTGCATTGGTTACGGGTGGATCGCGCGGTTTAGGGGCAGCGATCGCCAAACGTCTTGCCCGCGATGGGGCAGCAGTTGCTCTCACCTACACCAGTTCGCCCCAAAAAGCTGATGAGGTGGTGCGCGACATTGAGGCGGCAGGGGGAAAAGCTTTGGCAATCCGCGCTGACAGTGCGGATGTGGAAGCGGTGAAACATTCCGTTGCCGAAACCGTTAACAGCTTCGGCCACCTTGACATCCTCGTCAACAACGCGGGGGTTGCCACTTTAGCTGCGATCGATCAGTTCTCGATGGATGAATTTGACCGACTTGTTGCGGTGAATGTCAGAGGCGTTTTCGTAGCAACTCAGGAGGCGATTCGCCATATGGGTGAGGGGGGACGGATCATCATGATTGGCAGCATTAATAGTGATTCCACCCCCTTTGCAGGGCTATCGGTCTATGCATTAACCAAGGGGGCGATCGCCAGCTTTACACGCGGTCTTGCCCGCGATCTTGGATCTCGCGGTATCACCGTTAACAACATCCAACCTGGTCCAATTGATACCGATATGAATCCCGCAGATGGAGACTTTGCCGAGGAACTCAAAAAGAGCATTGCCCTCGGTCGCTACGGACGGGATAACGAGGTTGCTAGCATGGTTTCTTATCTTGCCAGTCCTGAAGCCGCCTTTGTCACTGGCGCAAGCCTCAAGATTGATGGCGGAGTTACAGCCTAAACGAGATGTCATCAGACTTGCGATCACTAAACTTTATTCAAAAAAAACATCATAATGTGACAAAAACTCTCAGGAAAAGTCGCTCTTGTCACTGGCGGCACTAGCGGCATCGGTCTTGCCACTGCCAAGCGATTCGTTGCCGAAGGTTCCTATGTCTTCATTACAGGTCGCCGTCAGGCTGAATAGGATGCCACCGTGGCAGCAATAGGCAAGAACGTCACGGGCGTTCAGAGCGATGCCTCGAATCTGGCAGACCTCGATCGCCTTTTTGCCACAATCGAGCAAGAGCAAGGTCGCCTAGATGTAATCTTCGCCAACGCTGGCGGTGGAGAACTCGCCCCGCGAGGATAGATCACTGAGGAACAATTTGACAAAACCTTCAATACCAACGTTAAAGGCCTGCTGTTCACGGTGCAGAAGGCTCTGCCGCTGTTGCCAGAAGGTGCTTCCATTATTTTGAATGCCTCGATCACTTCCATCCAGGGTATTCCAGCGTTTAGCGTTTCCCGGATACAATCTCATGGGGCTGAGCGAGGAACAGGTGCAGGGTTTTCTGGCAACACAGGTCAACACAATCCCGCTGGGACGAGTGGGTACACCGGATGAAATTGCTAAAGCAGTCGTTTTCCTCGCATCCGATGATAGCAGCTTTGTGAACAGCATCGAACTCTTTGTAGATGGAGGCATGGCACAGATATAAAGCAACAAAACTGCAACTGAAGGAAATCAAGGTGATGTCTCCAATCTCATAGATATCGATCGCTATCTACACCACAATTGAGTAAGAAAGATGACGGCAGCTATATCACTGACATTGAAATGTTTGTTGATGGGGGTGTAGCACAAATCTGAAGAGGGCGATCGCCATAGATGTTATCCACATTTCATACAGTTTTTGACCAGATCCTTTATTCTTTTGGGATGGTACAACCTCAAGCCAACAACCCCTACCCATGAACCAGGAGGTAAAAAGATGAGCACAATCACCACTAAGGATGGTACACAAATCTATTACAAAGACTGGGGGACAGGACAACCCATCGTCTTCAGTCACGGCTGGCCGCTGAGTGCGGATGCTTGGGAATCGCAGATGTTTTTTCTCGCCTCGCACGGCTACCGCTGCATCGCCCACGATCGTCGGGGTCATGGGCGATCGAGCCAACCCTGGCACGGCAATGAAATGGACACCTACGCTGACGATCTGGCGGAACTCTTCGAGGCACTCGACCTTAAGGATGCGGTCACGATCGGACACTCTACCGGCGGTGGCGAAGTGGCGCGGTTTATTGGGCGACACGGAACATCACGGGTTGCCAAGGCGGTGCTAATGGGCGCAGTGCCGCCGATCATGGTCAAGACGGAGGCCAATCCGGGTGGGCTGCCCATTGAGGTCTTTGACGGCTTTCGGGCGGCGTTTTTGGCTGACCGATCGCAGTTCTTCCTCGATGTGGCCAGCGGCCCGTTTTTCGGCTTCAATCGACCCGGTGCCAAAGTCTCCCAAGGTCTGATCCAGTCGTGGTGGATGCAGGGGATGATGGCTGGTCACAAGAACGCTTATGACTGCATTAAGGCGTTTTCGGAAACTGATTTCACCGAAGATTTGAAGAAGTTCGACGTGCCAACGCTGATTATTCATGGCGATGACGATCAGATCGTGCCGATTGGTGCTTCTGCCCTTTTGTCTGCGAAGCTGGTCAAGAATTCGATTTTGAAGATATATCCCGGCGGAACGCATAGTCTGGGCGACACGAGTAAAGACCAACTCAACGCCGACCTGCTGGAATTTCTCAAGTCCTGACTCGGTGCGCGAATGTGAGACATCACAGTTAAAGATCCGAACGGGTGCATTCTCTTAGGTTCGCAACCGTTTCGGATAGCTTGTTCAAACTCAACAATCACAACACTTATAACGATGAAAAAACTAGAAGGAAAAATCGCAGTCGTCACAGGTGCGTCTAAAGGTATTGGTGCTTCTATTGCTAAACATCTGGCAGCCGAAGGTGCAGCAGTTGTCGTTAACTATTCATCAAGCAAAGAAGGGGCCGATCGCGTGGTTGATGAAATTACCAGCGCAGGCGGTAAGGCGATCGCTGTACAAGCAAATGTTGCTAAAAAGGCAGAGATCGAACATCTTTTTTCAGAGACGCAGAAAGCTTTCGGCAAGCTAGATATTTTGGTCAACAATGCTGGCATTTATGAATTTTCCCCACTGGAAAACATCACCGAAGAGCACTTCCACAAGCAATTTGACCTGAATGTGCTGGGATTGCTCCTCACCTCACAACAAGGTATAAAGCACTTCGGGCCAGAAGGCGGTAGCATTATCAATATCAGTTCGATCGTCAGCACTCTCGCAACCGCGAACGGCTCAGTCTATAGTGCTACCAAAGCAGCGGTCGATGCCATCACGAAGTCGCTTGCCAAAGAACTCGGTTCGCGCCACATCCGTGTCAATTCCATCAATCCTGGGATGGTGGAAACAGAGGGTGCGCAGACAGCGGGAATTGCTCAGAGCGAAGGTCGCAAACAAATTGAAGCGCAAACCCCACTGGGTCGAATCGGACAGCCGCAAGACATTGCACCTGCCGTCGTTTTCCTTGCGTCCTCTGATTCAGGATGGATTACTGGCGAAACTCTGTATATCACGGGTGGTCTTCGCTAGCTTTGACAGCGTTGCATTTTTCTCTATACCAAGTACAGCGCCAAGCTAAAGCATCCTAACCGCAGTCGGCACCGTTCCATGCAAGGCATTGCTGATTTGGTAATGATTTAGCTATTTCAAAAGCAAATTCCTACGTAAGAAAATCATTACTTTTGAGCAATGCCGAATCAGGATGTGATAACTCAATCCAAACCCTATCTCAACGAGTAGAGAGGTTTGAACTTGGAGTGTGAGAGAGTTATGAAAGCAAACTATTCCCAAGGAGTTTAGCGCTAATGGAAACAGCAGATGTCATAGTCATCGGCAGTGGTCAAGGTGGCATTCCACTGGCGACTGATTTTGCCAGTGAGGGGCGCAAGGTTGTCTTGTTTGAGCGGGATGCTTTAGGCGGCAGTTGCATTAACTATGGCTGCACTCCGTCCAAAGCGTTCTTAGCAGCGGCTCATGCAGCAGGTCGGGCACGCCAAGCCAAAAAGTTAGGCATCCATGCGGAGGTTGAAGTGGATTTTCCCGCTGTTATGGAGCGAGTTCGGGGAATCCGCAGCGACTTTAATCAGGGGATTCGCAAGCGCTTGGAGACTGCGGGTGTCACCGTCATTTGTGGTGAAGCTTCTTTTGTGGGTGAACGAACGGTCAAAGGTGGGGATGTCACCGTTCAAGCTCCTCTAGTAATTATTAACACGGGTACGTCATCGCTGATTCCTGAGATTCCCGGACTTGCAGGAACTCCTTACCTGACTAACCGCAACTTCTTTGACTTGAACACTAAACCCGCCCGTTTATTGGTGATTGGAGGGGGCTATATTGGCTTGGAATTAGGGCAAGGATTGGCGCGTTTGGGCAGTCAGACTCACTTAATTGTGCGAGGCGAGCGCCTTTTAGATCGAGAAGAAGCTGATGTCAGCGAGGTCTTAGCAGAAGCCTTTAAGCAGGATGGAATTCAGCTCCATTTTGGTGTGAATGTAAATCAGGTTGCCCATGAGAATAATGTATTTAATCTGACGCTGAGCAATGGCGAACAACTTCAGGGAGAAGCTTTGCTGGTTGCGATTGGACGGAAACCCAATACAGGTGCATTAAATGCAGCCGCCAGCGGAATTGAGTTAGATGATAAAGGGTTTGTCAAAATTGACGACCAGTTTCACACCACCTGTTCTGGTGTCTATGCGATCGGGGATGCTGCCAAACAGCCTGCCTTTACCCATGTTTCATGGGAGGACTATCGCCGTTTAAAAGCTATTTTGTGTGGAGACAACCGGACGCGAGGCGATTGCGTTCTTGGCTATGCGGTATACACAGAACCCCAGGTGGGGCGAGTGGGAATGACGTTAGAACAGGCTCAGAAACAAAGCATCAACGCGCGTGCGGTTACGTTACCTATGAGCCAAATTGCGCGTGCGATCGAGTGGGGGCATGACCTGGGGTTTTATCGCATGGTAATCGACAGCGACACAGACAAAATCCTGGGAGCAACCCTAGTAGGATACGAAACTGCTGAACTGGTTCATGTATTTTTATCCCTGATTGAAGCGGGAGCGACATGGCAGTTGTTAGAGCGATCGGTTCACATCCATCCCACTTACGGTGAAGCTTTACCCAGTCTGGCACGGTTGCTGCTTTGAGATAATAGGCCGGGGTCCGAATATATGAAGAGGTTTTATCACGCTCGGCACTTCAAAATGTAGAGTAAAATAGTGCCAAAAAAGAAAAACCCGATTGCTGGGGAGGGTGACAAAGAGATCTACGAAATAGACTGTATAATGGTTACAGCCCGCATACCTTGTTGATAAAAGCGGCGTTTAGAAGCAGTTAACTTCATTAGCTGTTCCACCTCCCAAGAATAGTATTCTAGATAATTAACCCACTTTTCTCCATCTAATCCAACACCAAATGTACTCCGTCTGCGATATTTTTTCTTGGATTATTTGCGACAAAATACATATTTTTGTACCAGCTTTTTCTTCAGTGAGCGTGCCTTGGAATATTGCCGAACTGTACGCCAGTGTCATGAGCAGAATCATGTTAATAAGTCGGTTTCTTTTGAGGCTTGTTTCTTCAATATCATAGCCGACTGTTTTACAGTCTCGGAACATTTCTTCAATGCCCATCTGCTGCTTATAAGCATTGATGGCTGCTGTGAGCGAGGATGTCGGCGTAGTCCGTGTCTAGCAAATTGATTTGTTAGATCGGCGAGTCAGTCATTTCTCTGCATTCCATATTTCTTAGTGCTTCCCCATCATTTCACGCTTGATTCAGTTGGAGAGCGATCGTTACCCAGAGTACACAAAATACACAGCAGCAGAAACTCGCTTGACGATCGATCGCACGCAGTCCCGGCGACCCCTGGGTTTTTTAACTTGCTATTCTTAAGTTGTCCTACTGGTAGAGGTAGGTCTTTTCTATTTATTCGGCATCACTCAATGGCTAAGGCTACCAATCTCTATTTGATGCTGTATCCTAAACCTGCTCTTGCCAAAGTCCTTTTAGAGAAGCCAGAATTGCTTAAAGAGGTGTGATAGGGGTTCGAGCGCATTTCTGATGAGGCACTGACTGTCTGTGAAGTCCAATTGACATGAGCCGCTATTTTTTCGACGTACCAACCGCGTGCATTTAACCCAATGACTTCGGCGGGAGCCTTTGACTTTATGTGGTACATTTGCTGTTCTGATGTTGAAGAGGGTTCTCTCTTGTTGATGAGTCAGGGATACCCTTAAGCGAGTTCCCATATGTTAATGACCTCGGTAGATTTCTTCTCTGTCTTCATTTATTTTCACCTACTTTGGTTTTTTCGTGCCTATCTACTTATCACCGCTAGGATATCGAATCTATCGGTAATTGCGCGTTTGTCGGAAGTAAGGGAAAACACGCATAATATAAATTCCGTGAGATCGCGGATGGCAGCGCTGCATAAATAAAGCAAACTGATAGATAGGTTAAATAAAAATGAGCGAAATAAACAAGGTCGCTAGCAGTTTCCGAAGGTCTGAATCCAAGGCTGTATCTACCCCTAAACTCTCTTTTGGAGAGCGCAATATGTTGGCTTCTTTAAGGGAAACGACTCGCGCCTCGGAATACGCAAATTCCCCATCCAAAACCTGTGTATTCAAGGACTCCAGCATCAATGAAGGTGAATATTTTATTTCCAGAATTTTGGCTGGGGAATCTGACTGTATCGAGAAAATTACCTCGGCATTTCAAAAATCGGCCTCTATCCTGATAGAGATTGACAAAGTTCGCACAACTTCTGACGGACGCTCGTATCAACTGCAATTAGGCTCTGTTATCCTCAGTTCAGATTACCTCGATCCATACAAAACTTAATTGCCAAAATCTCACATTTATCAAATAAGCTTGATGAGATAACTCCGGGGCGTATCTACTAATAATGCCCTTAATGGAGTCTCCAATATGAGTTCTACATTCGCTCAAGTTAACTCACAATCTTCTTT
>NZ_JAUBQE010000105.1:0-9257 GCF_036701115.1 Microcoleus sp. Pol1C5
GTTATTGCTTCTTTAACAGGATGGCAATTTATTTTAGATGCCATATCTGTAGCAGGATTTTAGGAAACTGGTATTACGCACTTCCCTGGATGACAACCCACTCAGAACATAGATATAATCAAGAATATAGCCCTGATACACATCAGAAAAAATGGTAGTTTATTGCGCGTAATTATCATTAATTCGGCTGGGCACAATTGGAGGATGATTCTGGTGGGGAGTATGGGTGAAGCGTCCCGCCTGCTGTGAAAATACACGCCTTCGGGAGCATGGGCAAACCAACAAAAAAACTCAAAATCCTCCCGCTATTATGCAACGCTCCGTCCTCAGTAGGTCTTTTGACGGGTTTGTCACCCCGCGCAGATATTCACCACCACAAAACAAAAAAAACCCGATTTCTTGGAGAAACCGGGTTTCTGAATACCCTCAAATTTTTAGGTTTAATAAAGTTTTGATTCTTCTTAACTCAAAACTCTCACGACTCATATCAAATCCGTTAGCATCCGAATAGTAAATTCGAGTTGACTGTTGACAGTGAACCGTCAACAGTCAACCGTCAACATCATTCCGGTGTAACCGGAAATGATATCACAACTTAAAACTCTTGAGATTTGGCTGTTGTTTTTGCCCGATCGAGCTTTAAAATCAACACCCCCAAAGGTGGCAAACACAAGTCGATCGAATAAGCACTGTTGTGGAACCACCACTCATCAGTCCACTTGCCCCCCAAATTCCCCATATTGCTACCGCCGTATTCCCGCGCGTCGCTGTTAAACAACTCCGTATAGAAACCTGGTTCCGGCACTCCTACCCGATAGTGAGAGTGTGGCTGGGGCGTAAAATTGCACACCGTCACCACAAACTCGTCGCCATCCTTCTCTCGGCGCACAAAAGCCACGACGCTGTGTCGGTTGTCGCTGCAATCAATCCACTCAAACCCATCCTCAGCAAAATCTTGACTGTAAAGTGCCGTTTCGCTGCGGTACAGATTGTTCAAATCCTTAAAAAATAGCTTCAACTTTTGGTGTGGTTCGAATTGCAGCAAACGCCACTCCAAATCCCCCCAAACGTTCCACTCTTGCCACTGACCGAACTCCATCCCCATAAAGATCGTTTTCTTTCCGGGATGAGCGAACATAAAAGTAAACAAACACCGCACGTTTGCAAACTTTTGCCATTCGTCCCCTGGCATTTTCCCGATGATGTGGGCTTTGCCGTGAACTACCTCATCGTGGGACAAAGCCAGCATGAAATTCTCGCTGTGGTTGTACCACATACTGAAAGTTATGTTGTTCTGGTGGAACTGGCGGAACCACGGGTCCATGTGGTAGTAGTCGAGCATATCGTGCATCCAACCCATGTTCCACTTCAGGTTGAAACCCAAACCCCCTACATAGGTCGGCCAAGATACCATCGGCCAAGAGGTAGATTCTTCGGCGATCGACAGCGCACCTGGGAAATAGCTAAAAATGACGTGATTCGCCTGTCGCAGAAAATCTGCCGCCTCGATATTTTCCCGGCCCCCGTACTGGTTGGTCAGCCATTCTCCAGGTTCGCGACAGTAATCCAAATAAAGCATCGAGGCTACGGCATCTACACGAATCCCGTCGATGTGGTACTTGTCAAACCAGAACAGAGCGTTTGATACTAGGAAATTCCGCACTTCGTTGCGCCCGTAGTTAAATACTAGGGTTCCCCACTCTTTGTGTTCGCCCTTGCGGGAATCGGCGTGTTCGTACAAGTGAGTTCCGTCAAAGAAAGCCAAACCGTGGCCGTCTTTGGGGAAATGTCCCGGTACCCAGTCCACCAGTACGCCAATGCCGTTGGCGTGGCACTGGTCAACAAAATACATGAAATCTTCAGGTTTGCCGTAGCGGGAAGTTGGGGCGAAATAGCCAGTTACTTGATAGCCCCAAGAACCGTCGAAAGGATGTTCGGCGATGGGCAGCATTTCGATGTGAGTGAATCCCAAATCTTTGACGTAGGGTATCAGCCGATCGGCTAATTCCCGGTAAGTCAGAAAGCGCGCCCCGGGATTAAGTTCCGAAACCTGCACGGGTGGTTCTATTTCCCCATTTGGTAGCACGGCGGGTTCGTCAGTAGCGGCGTGCAGCCAAGAACCGATGTGGCATTCGTAAACCGAAATCGGCTGCGTCAGTGGGTCTGTGTGCCGCCGCTTTTCGATCCAAGCGCTGTCGTGCCACGTGTAGGTGTCTAAGTCCGTGACAATTGATGCTGTTTTCGGCCGCACTTCTTGCTGGAAACCGTAAGGATCGGACTTTTCGTAGGGATGTCCGTCTTGGTTTTTCACTTCGTATTTGTAGGAAGTTCCCACGGATAGTCCCGGAATAAATAATTCCCAGATGCCATTTTGCGATTTCCGCATTTGATGTTTGCGGCCGTCCCAATAGTTGAAATCTCCTAAAACAGAGACATTGCGAGCATTCGGAGCCCAAACGGCAAAATATACTCCTGTGATGCCACCTACCTCGGTGAGGTGCGCCCCGAGTTTTTCATAAATGCGGTGGTGATTGCCTTCTGAGAATAGATGCTGGTCGAATTCTGTGAGTTTGGGCGATCGAAAGGCGTAGGGATCGTAGATGAAGCGCTCGTGTTCCCCTTCTTTGACCCGCAATTGATAGTTTGCTAGTTCTGGGGTGTCGATCGTACATTCAAAAAAGTGAGGGTGATGCTCTGATTTCATCGGGTATTCGGCCCGGGCCTCCGGCACAAATACGGATACTGCATCCGCATTCGGCAGATAAGCTCGGACGACCCAGACTTTTTTGCCATTTTCTTCGATCGCGTGAGGGCCTAGCACTTCAAATGGATCGTGGTGCTGATTCCAAACAATGCGGTCAATCTGTTCAAAGGGGACGGTCGCGGGCATAAAACTACTTACCTCAATCTTTTAACTAAATGGCTTTCAAAACCTAGAGTGGCGCTGCACTTTACATTTCGATACATTTTTGATCGCTGATCCTACCACTGATTAGCATGATCTTGCCTGCTGCAGTTCCAGCGCGCGCCCTTGCACGCACAGCAGGCTGTTGCCTTGCCGGCGGCGGAGCTGGGGTTTGACTGCTAACATCTAAGTATAGAAATATTAAAACAAATTGAAAAATTTATATTTTTTCCCAACTACCATTGACTTTTTATTTAATATGTGATATTAAAATTTTTCCAACTCTTGTCGATTTGCCACTGCAGGAAAGTCAACCCTGTAAGTGTTGGGCAGGAGTTAATAGTTTACCTGGAATTTTTATACAGGGACGATCCCCCGATCGGTAGACTTTCACCTCCCGGAGGCTGGGTTTGCCCACAAAGCCCATGAATTTGGGCAATACGCTCAAACAGCAAAGGATGCTTAACTCGATATTGAAGAATCAAAGCTAAAGGACTCAGCATGGCGACAGCAGCAAGGAATATCTGCCATGCTCAAGGCATCGCCTACCAAACTAGCACCATCCTACCAGCGACGGTGCAATAGGTTTAAAGCAGCACTCAGGCGCAACGGGAGCGAGTTTTGCCGAGGCCGGGTCAATACCGAACTTGCGCGGCGCCACTTGAATCACTAAACTGGCTCAAAACAGACGGGTCGATTTGCTTGCCCGCACTGGCGAGAAACTCGTAGTCAACAAATCGAGTAGCAGTGCCGATGCTTTCATCGAGCCAGTCTTCGAGCATCCAAGCCTCAGCTTGCTTTTTTCTCGTCTGTGGGAACAGCGGCGGGGAAGGAAAGCGAGACTCGATCGACAGTGCAAAATTTGCGTCGAGTCTCCGAGATCCTCCGGTTGATATTCAGTTGAAGCAGCAGCACTGGCAATGTCCTCAAACATCCTGTCACAGGCTTGAGTTTCAAAACGTGCAGGCCGGGAGTCAAATTTTCTAGTTGAAAGGGAATGCTCTTGTAACGCCGCGAATCAGCGGAATTTGCTGCTGTAAGGGGACGTAGTGAACTTGAGTAGTAAAAGCATTAGACAATTACTAACACCCAACTTGAGACCTAGACCTATGAGATGAAAAAATGCGAGGAGCGAAGGATTTTTCACCGGGAGGCTAGGCTCGTTGGGCAAACACTCTCGGATCGCCCTAGTTAGGGAGACGTTTTAGGAGAAGGGGAAGCTTTTCCAGCACCCCCTGCTCCACCAGCCCCTGCTCCACCAGTCCCAGGAGTGGACTTTGGAGATGGAGAAGAAGCAGGAGGAGTAGTAGTAGTGCCAGTGCCGCCAGTGCCGCCAGTGCCGCCAGGAGAGGGGCTAGAGCTGGGGGTGGTGGTATCTCCTCCGCAGGCGCCGAGGGCTACTGCCAAGCCCACTACCAAAGTCAAACGAATTAATCCCTTGTTCATAAAAACTCCTTAACATTGAAAACCCATCGCAAGGAAGGGAATAGTTTACTTGAGAAACAATGCTGGCACGAATAGCTCAACGATTCGCTCGTTGATTACAATACTGCATTTATTCATAAATTTCACATAGATTATCGCTAACCAGCAAAGATTTCTTTTTTTTGGCAAATCCTGAAGTCAAAGAGACCGGTGGTAGGATGGGTTGGTTGGCTTGTGAGGTATCTTTGGTAAGGATAACCGATCGAACGCAGATAGCCACCACTGGCGATCTAGGAGACAAAAAACTCTTAACCTCAATCAAGCTGAAGCTACCCCACTTTACGTATTGGTGAACTCTATGACCGCTGCTATCAGATCCCCGGATTCTCCCCGCTCCCGATCGGCCCGCAAGCCCGCTCCTGGTCCAGCCAAAAGCAAAGTTACTTCTATTGCCCGGGCTAGGCGGGCGAAGACAGGGCCGGTATTGCCCAACTACTCGCCAGCCGACGAACAGGCTCAGGCTCGGTCCTCGGCATCGGTGATCAAAGTCCTGCCCGATCGCCAGCAGCAGCCAGTGTGGTTGCGATCGCTCCTGCAGGCACAGCGCGCCTCCTCAGTGGCAGCACTTATGCTTTTGGGCGGTGCTCTGAGTCTCTACGGCTTGACTGTTTACGGCGAGCAGCGCTGGAGCCAGGAGTATCAAAAGCTGGAAACTCTGCGCCTCCGGGAACAGCAATTGAGTGCTTCTAGCGAAGTCTTGAAACACCAACTTGCTAAAGAAGCCCAAAATCCCGAAACTGGTTTGGCTCCGCAGAATCCAGGGGACACGATTTTCTTGCAGCCGGCCCCTGAAACTAGATCGCCCCTTGCGACACCAAATTCTGAGCCCGCTCTCAAGAATCGCTCCGGTGTGGAAACACCGCTGGGCTATTAAACCTGTGTCAAAGCGTAGAGCGCCCGAGGACCTGAGTGTCCGAGGGCCTGAAAATTCGAGGATCTAATTTTTTTTTTGACTTTTTTGCAAGTCGCGATCGATTTT
Organism: Microcoleus sp. Pol1C5; assembly: GCF_036701115.1. NCBI lineage: Bacteria > Bacillati > Cyanobacteriota > Cyanophyceae > Oscillatoriales > Microcoleaceae > Microcoleus > Microcoleus sp. Pol1C5. The sequence continues at coordinate 5,370 of NZ_JAUBQE010000105.1, forward strand.
CTGCTTCCAACCGGAAGTTACAGATTAAAAATAATAAGACCCCTTAAAAAAACAGAATCCAACTGTAGGTGTGAGCCCAACCCTGCTCATTCCCAAGTTGTAAATTTTATTTTTTAAGATTTAAGTTATAAATTATAAATTCTAAAACGCTCTAACTTGCTATTGAATTTTTAATGCCATGAGCTACGACCCCCGTTTTGACCGCTACAGATCGCCAAATTTCAAACGCACAAAACAGGCGGGCGATTCCCTACGGGATAGCTTCGCCGCGCGTACTGGGTGGGAAAAACCAGCCAAACCTAGATCTTCGGGCAGTTTCGGCCGATCGCCACAACAGACGGCTGCATCTTGGGGGCGGCCGGTGGAGCGTTTAAAGCGCAGCAAGTTCCGTTTGTGGGCGGTGTGGGCGGTGTTGATGCTGGGGGGGCTGGGGCTGGCTGTGAATTTGTTTTATTTGCAGGTGACGCGAGCTCCGGCGCTGCGTAAACAGGCAGAGCAGCAGCAAACTCTCAAAACGAAGCCGTTTGTACCGAGACGCCCGATAATTGACCGCGCAGGAAATGTTTTGGCGATAGACAGACAGGTGTACACGCTCTATGCTCACCCGAAGTTGTTTAACCACTCGAAGGCGGAAATTGCTGCTAAATTGGCTCCGATGCTGGCGATCGATCTGAGTCCGGGAACTACGTCGGAAACTGAATTGATACGCAGGTTTAATCTTGCTGAAAGCGGTATTACAATTGCGGAGTCTCTGCCTCAAGAGGTTGCCGATCGTGTCGCTCAGATGCAAATTAAAGACAGTCTGGTCGATGGCTTGGAGTTGCTGCGGCAGCAGCAGCGTTTTTACCCGCAGCAGGAGTTGGCGGCGGATATCCTCGGTTATGTGGACGGGGAACGGAAGGGACAAGCCGGGGTGGAATACAGCCAGCAGAATTTGTTGGAACGATCGATGCCGTCGATTCAGTTTAGCAGGTCGAGCAATGGGAATTGGGTTCCCGATCGGCTGACGGCGGGATTTGTGCAGCTTGATGACTTGAAATTGCAATTGACGATCGACACTCGCTTGCAGCGGGCTGCCCGAACAGCGCTTAAGGAAAAAATGAAGCAACACGATGCGAAGCGGGGCACGGTGATTGTGATGGATGCCCGAAACGGGGAATTGCTGTCAGTTGTAGCGGAACCTTCTTATGACCCGAATCAATATTTTAATTTCGATTTGTCGCGCTATAAAAATTGGGCTGTAACTGATGTTTATGAGCCTGGTTCGACTTTTAAAGCGATTAATGTGGCGATCGCTCTGGAAGCTGGTGCGGTGAAACCTAATACTGTCTTTAAGGACGAAGGCAGGATTTACATGGATGGCTGGACTATCCAAAATTCCGATTACAAATTCGTAGGCGCGCGCGGTCCTTCGACTGTTACTGAGATTTTGAAACATTCTAGCAATGTGGGGATGGTACACGTAATGAGAAGTATGAAAGCTTCTCTTTACTATCAAGCTTTAGAAAAACTTGGACTCGGACAAACGGCAGGGAGTGATTTGCCTTTTGAAGTAACCAGTCAGCTTAAAAATCGAGAGCAATTTATTAACTCTCCGGTGGAAGTTGCTACTACGGCTTTTGGGCAAGGTTTTTCGATTACTCCGATGCAGTTGGTGCAGCTTAACGGCGCTTTGGCTAACGGTGGCAAGTTGGTGACTCCTCACGTTGTGCGGGGACTTTTTGATAGGGACGGTGAAGCTTATTGGAAGCTTCCGAGGGCGGTTCCAAAGCAGGTTTTTTCCCCGGAAACTACTAAGCAGGTGTTAGAAATGATGGAAACTGTAGTTGATGGTGGTACGGGGAAAGCTGCACAAATTCCTGGGTATCGGATTGCTGGAAAAACGGGCACGGCTCAAAAAGCTAATGCTGGTGGGGGTTATTCTGACAAGGCGATTATTACTAGCTTTGTGGGGATCATGCCTGTGGAGGCTCCTCGGTATGTGGTGCTGGCGGTGATTGATGAGCCAAAGGAGGGTTCTTCGGGGGGTACGGTGGCCGCGCCGATTGTGGAGTCGGTGATGGAGGCGCTGATTTCTATTGAGAAAATTGCGCCGAGTAAGAAGTAGTTGATTATATCTAAGATGTGGCGTCAGGAATTGACATCGAATATAACGCTCGACAACAAGGCTATTGAGGACACGGCAATGCCGTTTTCCTCCCCCAAAATAGTTGAATGCGCGATCGGATATAACGATCGACAACAGGGCTATTGAGGACGCGGCAATGCTCCAAAATAATCGTAGCTTGCCGGGTTCCGGGCGATGGGGCGATCGGATGTAACAATCGCCCAATTTGTAGGGAAACATCACTTCCGTGTCCTGATTTCCGGTAATATGGTTTTCCCGGACGCACGCTACCTCAGTGACTCAGTAACAATATCTTTTGTCTTGAGCTTTGGGTTGTCTTTGGGAGATGCGTTTATGTCCTAAAAGAGTGGAAATGATGATGCAGCGTTGGCTGTTTCTTAAGTTGGGATGATATAGCGTTAGGGTTCCTTTGGCTCTTATACTCGTTAGCGTGCAGTCATGGTCGCTTCGAGATACGGGGCAACCTCTGTGGTTGAACATGACGCGCCGGATTGTGCCGTTTGTTTTTTGCTCGTTGCTTTCATTTACTTGGAGCACAGTTGTTTCATCTGTATCTATTTGAATTTGCGGTTCTAAGTTTTTCCATTCACTGGCTGCTACTTGGCCTGGGGGAATATCGGCTGGGTGAACAGCTACTTGTAAATTTTCTCCTACTTGTTTGAAGCTGGCTTGCCATGAAATTTTGGATCGTTTGGCGTTGCTGTGGGCAAGTTCCATTGCCCAATAAGCTCGATCGAGCGATAACTTTAAACGGTGATTGTTGATAAACATTAGCCAAGAGGGGGCGACGATCGCACTAAATATTCCTATGATTAAAATAATTATCAATAGCTCTATCATTGTAAAACCTGCGGCAGGTGTAGTGGCTCTGCCTTTGAGCGTTTTATTTATTGACACGTAGATGTACTCCCTGATATTTAGCTGGCCAAAAAAACAGCTAGGAGGAGCTATTTTTTATTGGCTATATTTTAACTTTTGGTTTGGGGAGTGCATAGATCGGTATTTACTGAAAATTTATGCACATTTAAAAAAGCGGGTGAGGACACGGTAGTCAGGAAACGGTAGTGCGGTTTCCCTACAGCAGTTTTGTCGATCGCCCGATCGCATCCGAGCCCGAAGGTATGTAGGGAGAATCTCAGTTTTGCAGCCAAGCTAGAAATTAGAGTTTTGAGGCAGGAGTTTTGAGGCAGGAGGCTGAAGGAAAGGATCTCGTGAGTTTATGGCGTAAAATATAGCAATCAATACAGTTAGAGCGATCAATTTTTATTGAGACTATCGATTAGACTTGCCTGGAGTCAGGGCGGAAACTTGTACTCAAATTGAGTGACAAATTTACTTTCGACGGTCGTGTTTTAGCGTCAAGAATAGTTTGTCCTCAGTGTGAGAATTATACACAAGAACTCCATCAGAATATTGCGGACTTATGGGCAATCGCGCGATCGGATATAACGATTGCCCGGTTAAGGGTAGGGAAACGGCACAGGGGTTTCTTAATTTAGGGTAACGGGTAAAATCAACCGGATCGGATGTAACGATGCCCGATTTGTAGGGAAACGGCAGTGCCGCGCCCTGATTTCGGGTAATATCGTTTTCCCTGACGCACCCTACATCAGTGACTATGTGGTTTTTGATGCGGGCGATCGCTCCTCCGGCACTAAATATTGCTGTACCTAACGGTAAATTGTTATTAGACATCTCCCAAAACTCGCAAAGCTTATCTGGCAAAGGCTTTGCGAATTATAACTCTTCTCAAAAATCTC
>NZ_JAUBQE010000013.1:0-134537 GCF_036701115.1 Microcoleus sp. Pol1C5
TAGCTAAAGATTCCATCCTGTTTTGAATAATGTTTTTGGCTCTTGATCGCTACATCATACATAAATTCAGCAACGCCCAATAACTCTGCTGCAAGACATAATATTAATTATATTTACATTGAAATTAGGAAAAAATTGTGAGCCAACAAACAGGAATTATCAGAAACTCGATGTCAGGCAGCTTGCTGCTGGCTAAACAGTTAGGTTTTGAACCAAAAACTGTGATTGATGTCGGTGCAGCATTGGGAACTTTTAATCTTTACGAAACTTTCCCCGATGCGCGACATTTGCTAATTGAGCCCATCGCCGAAAATGAACCTTATCTCGCAAAAATTTGCCGCAAGCTCAAAAGTGCAGAATACATTATTGCAGCCGCGAGCAAAGAATCGGGAGTTTTCACCCTCAACGTCAGTCCCGGTATGGTGCATTCTTCACTTTCTGAAAATCGCGTTCCTGAGAGCAGCTATCCTTATTTGAGAAAAATACCAGCAATTACCCTGGATGGGATATGCAGGGAAAGAAATTTGCCAGGTCCGTATTTAATTAAAGTTGATGTAGACGGAAAGGAATTAGATGTTTTAGCAGGAGCAACTGAGATTTTGCAGCAGACTGAATATGTAATTGTAGAAGTTACTTTGTTCGGTCAGATGTATGATGTAATGAGTTTTATGAAGTCCCAAGGATTCGCAGCTTACGATATTGTTGATTTGTCATATCGCCCGATTGATAAGGCTTTGTGGCAAGTTGACATGGCTTTTGTGAAGGAATCCGGTCACTTCAGAAGAGAGAAATGTTTCGCGACAGGAGAGCAGGATCTCGAAGCACTTAACTCGCATCTCAAAGCTTATAGGGAAAGTTTCATCCAACACATTGAGACTCATTACAGCGACCCAGTAGAGCCGGAACCACAGGTCACTCAAGCTGTTTTGGGCGAAGATTATGTCATTATTTAACTCAAGTTTATTCCATCTGATAAGTAGGTAAGCAGGAGTAAACAGAGCTATTTAACAGTATGTAAACCGCTATGAATTAGACAAATATATCGTCTTTTGATACTTGATAATCGTTTAATAATTGTGTTTTACATCGCCTCCACACTTACTAAATTCTGGTCGCACTTCGCACTTAATTTAATTAATACTCAACCTCTTAAAAATTGGTTTTCTAAATGCTGATATTGCTGTCTATAAGCTTGCAATATGCTGTAAATTGGCTTTCATTAGATATCAAAAAGTGGGAATGCCCTCATGTCTGCCTCACCAGGATAGAAACATCAATGCAGCTAAAAACATTAGAGATAAAGGTTTACGAATTTGAGACGTAGGGCATACCTCCGTAGCTTCTGGAGCTAGAGTAAGACTAAGTAAAGGCACTGCTTTTACTTGGCATCAAGCTGTGAAGGAAGAATTCCCTGTCAAGCTACGCTGTGACGGGGGAGCGTCAACTACCACAATTAATCCCAAGGCGCTTTTGTTGTGAATCGTTGAGTTGCTGGCGGTCGAAGCTGTCAGCCCTCAACCTATGGACGCTTTCAATGGTAGTTCTTGATTGCAAGGTATTGCTGCCAAAATATAGTAGATGTCATATTCTTTGAAGCACTTTTATATTCTCTACTTACGGATGACTATTCACTACTACTTTCAGCAGCAAACTTAAACCATCGAGTCAAAAGGTTAATACCAGCTAATCTGTCTTATATATCATTTTAATTATTATATTTTTTAGTAAAGTTTAAACTGTTTAATTCCCCGACTTAGAGGTGATAGTTTTTAAGAAAATTTTAGTTTTTTATCTAGGATTACAAAGTTTTGGCAACCCTTTATACCTGATGAGAATTAAATTTTAATAAAGACTCAATTATTACTTTTATAAAATGCTGATCAGATATTTTTAAGTCGTGGATAAAGGGATTGATATCGCATCCAAGCCTCTTCTAGGGTTGGATCAACTGATTGCGGACTTGCAGCAAGCGTTGGTGTGGCTACCATTTTGATGGTGTCATTAGCATCTGCGTATACACCAATTCCGATACCCGCCAGTAGAGCAGCACCACGCGCGGAAGCAGCAGCAACTGTAGTTGCATAGAGGGGTATTCTCAATACATCAGTCAGTAATTGTTGCCAAGGCATTTCTGCCGTTCCACCGCCTGCTAAACGCAGTTCTGTCGCTTTAAAACCTGTTGCCTCAAGTGCCTCAAAACCTTGTCGCAAGGCAAAAGCAACTCCCTCTAAAGCTGCCCGCATCAGGTGCGCCTGTGTGTGATGAAGTCCCAGCCCCACCCATGCCCCGCGTACATAAGGGTCAAGGTGTGGAGTTCGCTCACCCGTGAGGTATGGCAAAAATGTCAATCCTTCACATCCTGGGGGAACAGAAAACGCTTTAGTATAAACTTGCTGCCAGCTCAAGCCGAGGATACCTCGCACCCACTCAAGCGCTAACCCCGCATTTTGCATGGCTGCAAGGCTGTACCACTGGTTCGGTACGGCGGCTCGATAGAGATGTGTACGACCATGACGATCGATAATTGGTTGCGATCGAGGTGTAATAATTTGAGCGCCTGTGCCGATCGTTAGTTGAACCAAACCAGGCTCTAGTAGTCCGTTACCAAGTGCCGCCGCTGCGGTATCCGCAGCACCAGCGATAATCGGTAAGCCAACAGGTAAGCCGAGATGCTCTGAAGCAATAGTTGTTAGGTAGCCGGAGATCGCACTTGAGGGGATAATTTTTGGTAACCAATCACCACGTAGATTCAGCGCCCCGATTGCTTCCCCAGCCCAGTTGTCCGACACAACATCGTAAAGCAAAGTACCGCTAGCATCAGATGGTTCGGTTGCAACTTCTCCAGTCATCCGTAACCGCAGCCAATCTTTTGGCTGAAGTGCCCAACGCGCTTCGGTGTAGACAGTAGCCTCGTGTTCTCGTAGCCACAACAAAGTTGGACCCGCCATTCCAGCCGTAATCGGGTTGCCCAATCGCTCTAGAATAGTGGCATCGAGCGAATGATAAGCGCTAAGCGCGGCACTAGAGCGAGTATCTGCCCAGAGGATAGCAGGACGCAGGGGCTGACCAGACTGCGAAGCTAGGACAACACCGTGCATTTGTCCTGAAAGTGCGATCGCCTGTACCCGATCAGCGCGATCTCCCACTGCCTTCCTAACAGCCGAGGCAACAGCTAACCACCAATCCCCTGGTTCCGACTCAGCCCATCCAGGTTGGGGTGCATGAACAGGATAAGAGCTTGATGCTTCACCTATAGTGGTTCCGTCTCTCGCTAGGAGCAATGCCTTAGCAGAGCCTGTTCCTAAATCTATACCAAGCAGCATTAGGCTAATCCTCAAATCATTCAGTGTCTTAGCAAACGGGCGATCGCTTTTACCAATTCCTCATGTTCAAAAGGCTTCGAGATATGCACCTGAAATCCGGCAGCTAGGGCTTGCTGCTGATTGATTTCTCCAGCATAGGCAGTAAGTGCGATCGCAGGAACCGTGCCTCCCTGTTGGGGCGACCACTTTCTAATTTGTCGAATCAGGGCATAACCATCCATCTCTGGCATTCCAATGTCACATAAGAGCAGATCGGGGACAGATTGATTCAGGAGGGTCAACGCCTGTACCCCCGAAGCGGCTGTCGTAACTTGTGCGCCAGATTGCATCAGGGTGAATGCTGCCAACTCCCGCATATCGGCATCGTCGTCCACAACCAAGACCCGAACACCTGCTAAGTCGTCTGCCGCACTTTCTGCGTGCCTGTCATCAGAAGAGGGTTCCGGCTCTACGATGTTTAACGGTAGCCGGATGGTAAATGTAGCCCCTAAGTTCTGTCCTAAGCTGTCTGCTTGAACGGTTCCTCCATGCAGTTCGGTAAAATGACGGACGATCGCTAGTCCCAATCCCAATCCGCCGAATTGTCGGGTTGTTGTACCATCTTCTTGACGGAAGTAGTCAAACACATGGGGTAAAAAGTCTCGTCTGATGCCTTTTCCAGTATCTTTGACTTGAATCTGAGCATACATACCAACCTGTTCTAGTTGCACCTCGACTCGTCCTCCGGTTGGGGTGAACTTCACAGCATTGGAGAGCAGGTTCCAGACTACTTGTTGGAGGCGATTGGTATCGCCTGAAACCGTTCCTGAAATAGGATTAAATGTGGTCTGGATTTGAATGTGTTTGGCTTCGGCTGCCAGTCGTACCGTTTCCCGTGCAGCCTCAATCATTGCCGCTAGATTCACAGGAGCGACGTTAAACGTCATTTTTCCTTGCAGAATGCGCGAGACATCCAATAAGTCCTCAATTAATTGAGCTTGCAGCTTGGCATTGCGTTCGATCGTTTCCAGGGCTTGCTGGGTTTTTGTGGTATCTAGTCGCCCAGTTCGCAGCAATTTTGTCCAGCCCAGAATTGGATTGAGAGGCGATCGCAACTCGTGGGACAATACCGCTAAGAATTCGTCTTTAATCCGGTTAGCGGCTTCTGCTTTTGTGCGATCGCGTTGAGCTACCCGGTACAACTGAGCATTGTCGATCGCCAAAGAAGCACGACGAGCCAATTCCTCTGCCAGTTGCAAATCTGCTGAGGTATACCGTCGTCCAGATTCGGCTGAGATAAAGGAAATGACCCCTAGAATTCGTGCCTGAGTTCGTAATGGCACCGTCATTACCGATTGGAATCCAACCTGCCGCAGAATTTCTAAATGCTCTGAGTCACGCGCTGCGTGTACTAACAGTTCATCCGGAATCTCCGGCACAAAATCCGGTTGTCCAGTTCGCAATGTGTATGCAGCACCGCGAGGGTCATCCGGGTTCAGAGGATACTTGTCTCTAATCTGATATGCCCATGAAAGCTTGGCAGGGTCGATGTGAGCAACCGCAATCTGCTCGATCGCACCATCCTCTTCTATGATGTGAACCGTACACCAGTCGGCTAATTCCGGTACTGTAAGCTGCGCGACTCGCTCTAGAGTCGTTTGATAATCGAGTGAGGATGCAAGCACTGCACTCGCCTCAGAGAGAAAGCCTTGGGCACGTTCTAAATGCACCCGTTCCGTCACATCTACCACATAAACTAGAACGCCTTCTACCTGGCTAGTTGAGTTAACCGTTGGGAGATAGTAAACATTGTAGTAACCGGGACGGCGATCGCTGCGTGCGGGAACATTCACCGCAAAGTTCGGTGAGATGAAAGGATTCCCTGTTGTGTAAATCCGATCGAAGACTTCGACTAATTTGGGATCGAACTGACTAAAAAGTTCTCGAATTGAAGAGCCTAAGTGCTGCTCGCGGGTTAATCCATTAATTTCTGCTAATGCTTCGTTGATGGCAATAAATCGCTGCTTTTCATCTAACAGAGCAAGTCCAATGGGTGATGTTTCAAAGATGGTTTCCAGTTGGCGCTGTGCGGCTTCTGCTTCGGAGCGTGCAAGGCGCTCGCGTTCTAACAGTTGTTCCCGTTCTTGTTCTGCTTGCTTGCGCTCCGTCACATCCAGCACCAGCGATAATACCGAAATCATCCGTCCCGACTCGTCCCTGAGACTGGAGTTATACCACTCGCAATGCACAATGTTGCGATCTTCGGTGTAATTGCGATTGTATGAAAAAATATGGGGTTCTTCGCCATAGACCAGCCGTTGGCAGACTTGAGCAACTGCTTCCATGTCTTCCTCAAAGACAAAAGGTATCTCTGTTAAATATCTGCCCAGCATTTCTTCGGCTTTCCAGCCCAAAATGCGCTCTGCACCAGCAGACCACCGAATGAGTCGAAAGTCTCGATCCCATTCAACCACTGCCATTGGAGAGTTTTCAACATGGAAGTTGAGCTTTTGTAGGGCTTGACGCAACGCCTCTTCTGCTTGCTTGCGTTGTGTGATATCGATGACGACGCCGATCGAGTGCTTGGGATTTCCCTGAACATCATAAGTAAACTTTCCTCTCGCTTCCACCCAGTGAACCGAGCCATCTGACCAACAGAGGCGATATTCATGGTGATACTCTTTCTTTTCAGCTATGGCTTGCTGAAATTTCGCCTCAGCTTGTGCTAGGTCATCGGGATGAACCCGACTTGCCCAAACCTTATAGCCCGGTTCGCACTCATTCGGTTTTAGCCCTAGTATCGTGAAGTGAGCTTCTGACCAAAGCAAGGCATTGGTCTGTATGTCCCAGTCCCAGGTTCCCATGCGTCCAACCTTCAGAGCGAGTTGCAGGTGAGCTTCACTTTCTCGCAATTCCGCTTCTGCCCGCGATCGCTCCACGGCTAGCCAGGTTTTTTCGGCAATGCGTTCCATCAGCACCACATCTTCCTCGGTCCAGTGGCGAACAGAGACATGGTGCAACACCAACAATGCAACAAATCGCCCTTCTTTCACCAATGGAACACATAGGAGAGATTGGGTTTGGATTGCGTCAAAGGTCGCAGCCCCCGATCCGGCAGTCCTAGGATCGCGAGCGACATCATCTACGACAATAGTTTTGCCCTGCTTTAATTCAGCAATAAGTTCAGGGCCAAACGAATCCATGTGATGTCTACCCACCACGCTGATGACACCATTGCAATAGTCGCGATCGACGATGACATATTCCTGAGTAGAATCAATTTCGCCGTAGGTACAGCGAGTGACATTGAGGTGCTCTCCTGCGGAGCTAACCACCCGCCACATAATTTCCTTCGAGTCTTGAATGACACGAATCGCGTCATTCAGTTCAATCAAAAACTGCTGCTGCCGTTCTTTTTCCTGTAGCTCTGCCAGCAGTGACTCAATCTGTCGCCGAGCCTGAACTTCGGCTGTCACGTCAATGTTATAAATCAACACACCCTGAATGGTTCCTTCAGCATCCCGCCAAGGCGCAAAGATGTAGTTGAAGAATCCCTCTTGCAACACACCATCACTGTTTCGATCCCAGTAAGCAGGCGACTCATTTCCAATGAACGGTTCTCCCGTCCGGTAAACGCGATCGAGCGCTTCAAAGTAAATTTGTCCCTCTAGCTCGGGGAAAACGTCCCGCATTGATTTCCCGATAATGTCTGAAGTGTGCCCAGCCACTTGCAGATAGCTTGGATTGGCAAATTCATACACGAGATCGGAACCTTTAACAATGCCAATCATGGCGGGGAACTGCATCAGGATGTCATACAACCGCTTGCGTTCGCTTTCTGCTTCGAGTCGGGCAGTTTGTTCTCGTTTTAAAAGGCGATCGCGCTCCGCTTCCATTTGTTTGCGCTCTGTGATATCAACCGAAACGCCAATCATGCGAACTCCCCGTCCGGTTTCATCCAGATAAACTTGTCCCTGACTATTGATCCAGCGCACAACGCCGTCCGGACAAATTACCCGATACTCCTGCATGTAGGAATGTTCTCCAGCACTTGCCCGTTGGGTCGCTTGGATCACCCGTTGTCGATCATCTGGATGAATGAGCGCAAAAAAGTCTTCTCCTGTGCCTTCGTGAAGACCCCAAACCTCTAGAGCATTACCAGAACACACCACCTCATTGGTCTGCAAATCCATATCCCAGACAAATATCTGAGCTGCCGTCAGTGCCAATTGCAGGCGTTCTTCGCTCTCTCGTAATGCCTGTTCAACCTGTTTGTAATCCGTCACATCACGAGCAATACTCAGCACTGATACAACAGAATCATCACTGGCAAATTCGGGGACAATACGTGCCTGATACCATCGAATACTATTTAGAGTCGGAAACTTAAATTCAATCGTCTGTTCCTGCCCTGTTGCAAAGACTTGCCGTAAACCATCATGCCATAAACGATTGAGGTCTTCTGGCATTCCTAGCTCAACATTGGTCTTGCCAACAAATTCCCCTGATGGAATACCTGTTACCAATTCTACAGAAGGGCTGACATAAATATGGCGAAATTCTGCATCAAAACGGGTAATAATGTCTGGGGCATTTTCAGCCACCATCTTGAACTGTTGCTCTCGCTGCCGCAGTTCTGATTCCAAGCGTTTGCGCTCTGTCACATCCCGAAAATAAACTGCGACACCTTCGGCAGATGGGTAGGCATTTGCCTCTATCCAAGACTCGACAGATTCCCCAAATTCTTCCCAGGAAACAGGGACTTGTTCCGTCACTGCCCGATGTAGTTCTCGATAGGGAATTGCACCGACTAGCTCAGGAAAAACATCATTCCAAACGTGCTTTCCCAATAGCTCTTGTGGCGTTTTGTGCAGGATTTTAGCCGCCGCCCGATTCACATAGGTGTAGCGCCAATCGCGATCGAAGGCGACAAAAGCATCCGTAATGCTTTCAAGAATCGTTGCCACCTTGCGCTCAGTTTCTTGGGCAGGGAACAACTGTTGGCATTCAAGAGTGCGGGCAAAGTTTTCAATGACTTCAGAGCGAGAAATTCCTCGCCTGTGAGCCTCTTTATCTAGCGATCGCCATGCTGTATTAGTCAGAGATACGCTCACTCGTTGTTTCGTCTCCGATTTCCAATTGCTAACAAACTTGCCTCTGGCGTCGCGCTTCATGAATATCCATCCGTATGCATACACGGTCTTCTCTATTCAACCTGAGTTACTTCCTCTGGAGAATCCGCCTTAAGATAGATGCTTTGGCAAGAGAGAAGATCGGAAAGAATGACCTCAATAAATATTGCGCTGTATGGGCTGCTGAATTGGTCTTTGCACTCGTAGACATAGAGCTGGGCTAGGCGGGAGAATCCCACGGGTTTAACGTAGTGCAGCCGTGGCAGTGTCAAATAAGTTTCCTCACGGAGGCGGATGGTGCCTAGGACAATCGGGCTAGCGTTGCTTTAGCACCGAACTCATGAAAACTAGGAAACAGGTCAGCAACAGTCTCGACGAAGCGTGGTGAGTGTACTAAATCTCCAAAAATTTCCGGTAGCTTGAGTAATAGTCTGGGATCTAATTCGCTCAAACTGGCCCGTTGAGTGAGGATGTCTGCTAATGGGTCATCAAGGGGAAGAGGTTGCCATTGTCGATCGTGACTATTGATGTATCTACCCCAAGCAGCAATCGTCTAACTTAAGTAATCGATCGCACCTTCAAGTTGTAATTTATCGCGGAGCGAGCCCAAAACAAACTTAGGAATTTTACCCGATCCATTCAGTCTAAAGCGCGGAAGCCGATCGCGAATTTTCGGACGGGAAAACCGTTCAATTAAATTTTTTTATAATCGTCTAAAAATCTGCACTATTCCTACAGCAAAGATTATTCCTACTCGCAGGCAAATTGTAATTAAGCGGGATGTAAACTTTTTCACTGAAAAACTCTTTTTTTTCTGTGACGAGTGTAATGCAGAATTATTGCTGTTGTTTGTTTGGGAATCTATATAAAGATAGGATTCGTGTCAATTTATTACGTTTAAATTCACCTAAATCAACCTCAACAAAAAAGTTTTGGGCGCTGCGGCGCCAACAGGAGATCGAGCGCAATCAGGAACTCAAGAAAGGTAGATTTACTACTTCCCCTGATACCGCTCCGACTTGCACTTTCAGTCCTTCGCCGCCGGCTTTTGTGCGGATGTAAGCAAGACCAAAAAAGCCGGATTCAGTTTCCGTAAAACTGGTGAGTTTGCCGACTTTTTCCTCTCCGATTGTGACTGTTGTTCCTGGTTCAACCGCACCGCTCAACTGCACGCCCCAAAGCTGCTGTTTGACTCCTTTGTAGGTATTCAACCGGGCAATTGTTTCTTGACCGATGTAGCAGCCTTTGTCATAGGTAATAGTGTGTAAAAGGCGGGCTTCTAAGGGGTTGTAATCATCTGTGAGTTCAAAATCGGGTGCGGGGCGTCCTTGTTCGATTCGCAGTTGTTCCCAAACTCGATCGCCCATCGGTACGGCCCCAGCTTGGACTAATTCCTTCCACAAGCTTGCTGCATCGCTTGCTGGCGCAATTAACGTGTATCCGGGAGTTGCTAAACCGCTACCAACCGCAACTCTGACTTCCATACCTGCAAAATTTATCAATTTGTGAGTAGCGTAAGGTTGATTTTCTAGTTCGGTAACTCCGATTTTTTCTAGCATTTGAGTGCTTTCGGGCCCGATGAAACTGAAAGCAACAGTTGTATCAGTTAAATCTGTTAACTCAACGCGATCCATTGGGAAAATATACCGATCGAGCAATTCCAGCAGTTGGCGGCGGCGGTTGGCTGAGACTAACAGCAGTACGGCATCTTCTGTCGCGTAAGCGGTGGCGAGGTCGATCGTCCGGGCGGTGGATGTGACGAAAACGGTATCGCAACCTTGACCGGGTTTGAGTATATTGAAGTTATTGGTACTTTGATTGTGCAAGAACCGCAGTCGATCGCTATCTGCGATTTGAATGCGTCCCCAGTGAGTGCGATCGTACAAAGCCGCACCTTGTTTAGTTGCTGCGATCGCTTCTGCGTCGTTACCAAAACTCACTGGCACAATTTCTTTGGTTGTTAACTCTGCAAAAGTAGCACCAGCCGCTGCTTGAATGTCGTGCAATTCTTGAATCAGCATAAAATTTTGTTGAGTGTTGACTGTTGACTATTGACTAATGACCGTTGACTGTTAACTGTTAACTACTGCTTCCCTGTCAACTGACAACTGACAACTGACTATTTGCCCAAATTGGCAAATATTTCTTGTATTAATTGACTGGCTTTGGCATCAAGACGATTCCAATCTACATCGCCAGTGTCATCGTCAATCAAGCTAGTGTCAATTACGACTTCCTGGCTTTGCAGTTGAGAGTGGGCGGGCTGGTAGTTGACAAAGCAGACTCGATAGCAAAGTTCCCAAATATCGACGCATCTTTGCTCGCCTTGAAGCTCTAAAATTAGTTGATAGCCCGGAATTGGAATCTGGACTTCTTGATAAGTGCCCGTCCAGACAGACTCCTCTAATTGTTTGCGGATGTTGTCGAGCACTCGGATCATGGCTGGCTGCATGAGCAGTTCAGCTTGCTGCCACGCGATCGGGCTGGTTATTTTAGGCTTCATATACACGGTTCTAAAAAAGAAAATCAATAAATTAATTTTCTAGCATTGGGTGCCAACTTTTGAGACATCCGCCACAGAATGTTAAATTTAGTCGTCACCAAATTCAAAAGTCAGCCGTCAACAGCAAAAGTTAAAGCCGTTCTCGGCTTGACGGCTAAAAACGGCTGAAACTGTTGATATTGAGTTATCGGATGGGTAATGTAGGATTTGAACCTACGGCATCCTGCGTGTAAAGCAGGCGCTCTACCACTGAGCTAATCACCCAATTGCACTCACCGGGATTTATCATATCACAGTAACTCAGAAAGATCAAGTAAAAAAAATCCTAAACTTTAAATGCCCTCTGGCCGCACCCACGATCAAATAACCATGTGGAGTTTGCCCTTGGTGGCAGCCCTCACCTTTGGCCAGACTCAGAGCAGCAACCTGACTTTGCTCGTTTCCGGCAGCTTCTTATTCGGCGGGCTGATGTTTGGCCCCGACTTGGATATCTACTCTTGCCAGTATCAGCGCTGGGGATGGTTCAAACCGATTTGGCTCCCGTACCAAAAAAGCCTGCGCCACCGCTCTTTTTTGTCCCACGGCCCTCTGATCGGCACTGCTTTGCGAATCTTGTACCTCGCTATCTGGATTGCGGTTCTCGGAATGTTGGGATTGGCAATTGCCGAAAAAGTCGGGAATTTAGGCGGGAATTGGCAGGATGTGGTTTTGAGCTACGGGCGATCGATCTGGGAACACCACATCGAAATTTTAGCCGTTTACATCGGTCTAGAATTGGGCGCTATGAGCCACTATCTGAGCGATTGGGGCGGCTCGGCTTACAAAAGATTCAAAAAGAAAGGATTGAGCGGGTTGCGCCATCCTAAGACAATTAAGAGGCCCAAAATCAAAGCTCCCACTCGCACATCTAGCAAATCCATAGCAGAAGGAAGGAGGAAGAAGGAAGAAGGAAGAAGGAAGAAGTAAGAAGGAAGAAGGAAGAAGTAAGAAGGAAGAAGTAATAAAATTAATGGTTGGAACCCTTAACAACGTTATAACCGTCTTGGCGGTTGATATAAAAGGTAAATTATTATGTCTAATTCTGAAAGTCGATCGCTCACAGCACTCAAAGAGCTTATAGAAGTTGTGGCTAAATTGCGATCGCCAGACGGCGGATGTCCTTGGGATTTAGCCCAAACTCCCCAAACTCTAGTTCCTCACATCATAGAAGAAGCTTATGAAACCGCCGACGCGATTCGCAAAGGAGATAAAGATGCGATCGTCGAAGAATTGGGTGACTTACTGTTACAGGTAATTCTGCAAGCTCAAATTGCCAGCGAATCCAATCAATTTACTTTCGCAGAAATCGCTGCGGGCATTACAGAAAAACTAATTCGGCGGCATCCCCACGTCTTCGGCGATGTCGAACTCAACAGCGTGGATGAAGTCAACGAAAACTGGGAAAAAATCAAAGCAGCAGAAAAAGGCACAACTTCGGAAAAGCCGCCAACTTTAGCCTCGAAAATGAGCCGTTATGCCAGCACTTTACCGCCGATAACCGCCGGGATGAAAATCTCTCAAAAAGCTGCGGAAGTGAGTTTTGATTGGGACAGTGTAGACGGCGTTTGGGAGAAATTTCACGAAGAAATGGCCGAGTTTGAACACGCTCTCAAACACGAGGATAAGGCAGCGCAGCAGTCGGAATTAGGAGATATTATGTTTGTGTTGATTCAATTAGCTCGCTGGTACGATTTAGATCCGTCGGCTGCTTTGCAAGGAACAAACGATCGCTTTGTGCAGCGGTTTGCAAAGGTAGAGGCTGCGTGCGATCGACCTTTATCAGATTATGCTCCAGAAGAGTTAGAATCTCTGTGGCAGCAAGCTAAAGCTTTAATTGCTAAACAAAAGGGCGATCGGTAATCAATCACCGCAGATCAACACAGATAAAATGACATCAGCGTTCATCAGCTAATATCTGCGGTTCAAAACTCCCCATCTCAAGAATTTAGTTGCATCAGTTCAGATGTCAGCAACCAACTACTCGTAAAGCTTCGCGTCATTGTACGGCGGATGTTCGCAAGCGATATAAAGCGCATTTGTCGGTTCCAGGGCTTCCCCAGTCACCGGATCGATCGGCTTGAGCACAAAGCATAACAGAGAGAGCGATCGCCAATCCAAATTATCGAGCTTCCCACGTTCGTAACGGTTGACTGTTGCCGCACTGATACCCACATCTTTAGGTACGGGTTGATTTGTAGCTGTGAACAGCGCCTCTTCATATCCCTTGGTTTTAAACTCTGTTTCGCTGACAGACCAGCCTGTTGTCTGTCTTGCTGCTTTTAAAATCTTCCCCAAACGCATCCGCCCCGTTTCCGTGAAGCGAACGGGACGCAATTCCTGCTCTTTGTCTACCACAGCTTTGTTAGAGAGTCCTGACATTTTTCCCACTTACGTTAACTCTCAAACTAGCACAGCATCAATGATTGAGGGTTCACGAGCAACATCTGAGCTTAAGAAGTTTAAATTAATCTTTATTGCACAAGTGCAATGAGAGTCTGATATAGTAATATGTAATTGACTCTAAACAGAACTTGTCTCTCAAGCCCTGAGTATACAGCCATGACAGCACTGTTTCGCCGCATCCAACCCTCAAAAAAGCTCCGCATCACCGTCAGGTCGATCGCCCAACTGCTCAAAATCAGCCAAAACCTGATTAAACGAGTCGAATCCTGGGCTTTCGTGGTTTTCGTCCACCATCGGGATAGAGGCGGCCTGTTTGTCAGCTACCGCAGGCTGGAAGAATGGCAAAATGCGATCGCCCATAATATCCAAACCTGCCCCACCCTTGGAGAACTCTCGCAGCTCAAAACATCCATTCTGTACGACAGCAGGAAATTCAAAAAACAATCTCTCCCAAAAACACTTGACTTTTTAATTCAAATGTGCATTGAAAGACAATACGAACTCAACATTTGGGAAAGCTTAAACAGCATTGCTTCCTAGCAGAAATTAGGCAGATTTCCTTTCCCAAAACAGAAGCGAAACATTTGCGAGCAATTGCGAGATAAAATCACCCCAAAAATCACCCGCGAATGCTCCGCCACATTCATCAAAGCAATCACCAAAGCAATTAAGACATTGCCTGAGCGATATAATCAAAATAAGGAGCTGCTTCCTTAGCATCCTCCTGATTCAGCAAAGCCAAAGAAGCTTCCTTCAAACAGCGGATAGCTTCGACCATGCCAGGAACAGGAACGCCGAGAGAATTATACATTTCCCGAACGCCAATCAAACCGATGCTTTCGATCGGCTCCTTGTCACCCGCCAAGATACCGTAGGTAATCAGGCGCAAGTACCAGCCGTAGTCGCGCAGACACAAAGCCCGTTCGCGCTGGCCGTAAGCATTGCCCCCAGGAGAGATAAAGTCAGGGCGTTTTTTCCAGAGTTTTTTGCTAGCTTCTTCAACAATTTTTTTCTCACTGTCAGACAGCGCAGTAGCAATACGCACCCGCTGTTCTCCGGTTTTAAAAAAATCTTTGATGCTTTGAAGTTCGCCGGTACTGGGATAGCGAAGTTCGTCGTCGGCTTGGAGAATTAATTGGCTAACTACGCTCATTGTTATTCAAATTTGAGGATAACATTAATAAACATTCCCATCTGTTGGCGACGGGATTCTTGGTTCGCAGACTCGCCTTGCTCCTAACATTTATCAATCCTAGAAGTAGAGGGTAAATCTCCCCAAGCGTTATGCTTGATATTCAAGCCAGTTTCCTTGTGTTCCAGGGTACTGCGGGAAAAACTCAAAAACTGCGAGTGAGAGTTTGGATGTCGGCAGACACTTTGACTGTTTAACGAGTTTTTGCTACATCGCCCCAACAGCCGATCGCACCGACGGGATCGAGGCAACTCGCGACAAGCTTGACTCCCCGGTTGAAGCTTGGCTTTAGCAGCAAGACGTTCAGCAGCAGGAAGACCGCCTGCAATTGAGCTTGAGTGCGATGGCTTACGCCCCGCTTCGCTACGACTTATCTCAGGAAAGAGAGAGCGATATTGCATTACCATATTAAATCCTACCATGACTACTTGTGACCAAATCTAAATTCCCCACCCCAAACTCGACGAAATTGGCAAACCCTTGCCAGCAAGGTCAACTGATTGAGATAGAGATTACCGACTTGACAGACACCGGCGATGGAGTTGGTCGTTTTGGTGAGTTAGTAGTGTTTGTGCCCGATACAGTGACGGGCGATCGAGTCCTTGTCCGTCTCGTGCAAGTCAAATCCACCTATGCTACAGGCAAGCTGGACACACTTCTGGAAGCCTCCGAACACCGTATTCGAGCTAACTGCATTGTCGCCGACAAGTGCGGCGGCTGTCAGTGGCAGCACGTAGATTATCCATATCAGCTTGCAGCCAAGCAAAATCAAATCATTCAAGCCTTAGAAAGGATTGGCGGATTTAGCAATCTGCAAGTTGATGAAATTTTAACGGGAAAAATCGAGGGATTTCCTCAATTTTTGGGATACCGCAACAAAGCGACTTATCCTGTGGCAATATCTGCAACAAATCAAGTCCAAGCAGGTTACTATCAAAAAAGCACCCACAAATTAGTCAATCTCAATCAGTGTCCGGTGCAAGATCCGCGCCTCAATCCTCTGTTAAAAGAAGTCAAAGAAGACATCCACTGGCGGGATTGGCAAGTCTACGACGAAAAGAAACATACAGGAGAAGTGCGTCACTTGTCCTTGCGGATCGGACGGCGCACGGGCGAGATGCTGCTAACTTTAATAGTTCGCACTGGAGAGTTGCCGGGCCTCGAAGAGCAAGCATCAGAGTGGCTGAATCGCTATCCTCAACTGGCAGGGGTTTGTTTGAATATAAATCCCGCTCAAACTAATGTGATTTTTGGTTCTGAAACTCGCTGCATTGCTGGTCGTTCTTATCTGCGAGAAAGCTTTGCTGGTTTGAAATTTCAGCTAAGAGCAGATACTTTTTTTCAGGTAAATACAGAGGCGGCTGAAGCGTTGTTAGAGGTGATGGTAGGGGAATTGAATTTGCAGGGAAATGAGATTTTGGTTGACGCTTTCTGCGGAATTGGTACTTTTACTTTACCCCTGGCAAAACAAGTAAAAATAGCCATAGGTTTAGAAGTGCAACCGGCGGCAATCGAACAAGCCCAATTAAATGCTGAGTTAAATGACGTGAGAAATGTCGAGTTTCAGGCGGGAACTGTAGAGAGTTTGCTGCCTTCCTTGGGATTGACACCGGATATTGTGTTGCTAGATCCGCCGAGGAAAGGGTGCGATCGCGCGGTTTTGGAAGCTATCAAGGAAATCAAACCAAATCGCATTGTTTATGTTAGCTGCAAGCCTGCTACTTTGGCTCGCGACCTGAAGATTTTATGCGAAAATGGGGATTATAAGTTGGCGCGAGTGCAGCCGGCGGATTTCTTTCCTCAGACTTCTCATGTTGAGTGTGTGGCTTTTTTGGTGCGGTGAATGAAAGGGCGATCGGGCTACTAGACTTATTGCATAAATCTTTGATTGATAGGGAAACCGCAGATGCAATGCAGATAATTTAAAGATTATTTGCGAATGTATGCACTTTAAGCCGAGTGAGTAAGTGAGTACAAATAGATATAAGCTGGGGGCGTGAGTTCGGTAACTGAAGCAGCGTTTGCTATCTGAGAATACGGGTTTCAAACTCTCGAAGTCGATCGCATTGTAGCGGTTTCTAAATCTGAAAATATTGCTTCCCGGTGGGCGATGGCAAAAGTGGGAATGCAGTACAAACAGAAGGTGGGTTGCTGGGGTGCAAACTCGATCCAGTCCGGCCTGAATCGGGGGGAGTCCAGAAGTATAGAATAGAGGTTGCAGAACCGGCACACCGCCCGATCGCTCGTCCCCAGCAATTTGTTACCCTAAAAATAGAATCTTCCCTCCCTCAACTCCCTCCCATGAACAACGCTTCTCCCCTAATTCAAACGATAACTCCAGAACGCTGGGCCGGGTTTAGTATGGACTTTATAGGGGCGGGTTACACGGGTGTGTTGGTCAAAAACGGCCGCGCCGTGCGTACCCTGAAATCCGGGCGACATTTCAGCTTCGCCCTTCCCCTGCTGGAACAGTCTCAAATTGTCCTCGTAGACACCAAACTCCGCAATTTGGAGGTGCAGTCGCACGGAGATTTTTTGTCTAAGGATCGATTTTTAATTGATGCCACTCTGACCGTTATTTATCAAGTTATAGATCCGAAACGGGTAGCTTTGGAATTGTCCGATCCTATAGGTGCTTTAGCAAGTGCAGTTAAGGATTGTATGGGATTAGCGATCGGGCAAATACCCCTACAACAGCTTATCAGTCAAGGACGGCTGTTGCTGCGCCAAAATTTGCTCGATCGCGTCCAAGATTTTTATACCCTAGGTTTTAACTTAGAAGACGTGCGAATTGGCGATGTCAGCTTTCCCGAAACAAACGGAGTTATTCGCCAAGTTGAGGGAATGAGTGCCCGACAAGAAGCAGAAAATGCGGCTGCCCTGCAAATGAGAATTGCCGAAGCAGGCCGTCCGATTGTTCCTCAATCTCCCGTACAGCAGTTAAACTTAATTTCAGGTAATTCTCCTGCGAGTCTTCCAGCTTCAGACACAGCAGCAGGGTTCGATGGAGATTTACAACAACTGACACAACAACTTGCTCAAAACAGCCTCCCTCCTGGGAGAAATCCTCCCCAACTTGCACCAACGGTACTCGCAAGCAGCGAGCGCAAAACAACCGCATATTTAATCTACAAACTTTCTGGAGAAGCGATCGCCCTAACAGCCAATCCCTTTACAATTGGACGCGAACCAACCAACACTTTAGTATTACAAGATCCGCAAAGTTCGCGCTACCACGCTCAAATCCGCCGCGCCACTGACGAACTTGGCAAACAGCGGTATCAGCTTGTCGATAGCGGCAGTTCCAACGGCACTTTTGTGGGTGGGCAGAGGCTGGCGGCTAACGAGCCTTTTTGGCTACCAAATGGCTGCGAAATTGCGATCGGCGACCAAAAATGGATCTTTCAAAATTCGTGAGTGAGAGATATGAATATTATTTAAAACAGCAGATAAACACATATTAATTCTATCGGCTTTCCTCTGTCAGGTTTCTGTAGGGGCGTTGTCAAGAGTCCCCGCCCTTTCAACACAGCTTGACAACTTCTCCCTCCCCCATTCCCTATACTCCCAGGTAGAAGTCTCTTGCCAACCCTAGGGGGGATATCTCCACAAGCATTTTGAGCGACAATTTGTCAAGATTGAAAATATAAGTAGAGGACAACTCCATGAACTTTTCTATACAATCTGTTTACAACTGGTACCGCGACACCCTCCGCAACCCCAAATACCGCTGGTGGATTATTCTGGGAACGCTGGCATATCTGGTAAGCCCGATTGACATTGCCCCAGACTTTCTCCCCGTCATCGGACAAATTGACGATGTGGCAATTGCTGTCTTGCTGATTTCCGAAGTGTCCCAAATGGCGATCGACTACTTTAAATCCCGCCAAACAGAGACAGCCTCAGCATCCGAAGCCACGGGTGCCCATTATTCTGAAGCCCAAGGCAGCACCGTTGACGTAGATGCAGTTTCTGTAAAATAATTGCCAAAAATAATCGAGCGCTACAACCCCTATTTCTTGAAGAAATCGGGGTTTTTGTTTTTTAAATGGCAACTGCTCAGATCGTGCTCGAAAGCTGGTAATTTTAACTATGATCCATCTGTGCTAACAACAAATTTTTATAGATGAAGTTTAGCGAAATAGTACAAAAACTTAACTTAGCCACCAGTCGCACCCTCACAGCGTCGGTTGCTACCGACCCAGAAATTACAGGCGCGGCCCCGGTTGATGAAGCTCCATCGGGCACAATCAGTTATATAGAAGGTGCTAAATTTGCCGTTCATACAGCCACTACAAATGCTTCGGCTTTAATTTTACCCTTAGATGAAAGTCTTCAAGCTCAATGTGACGATCGCAACATTGCTTGGATTGCCGCAGCAGATCCGCGATTGTTATTTGCTGAAACGATCGCCATTTTCTATCAACCGTTTCGCCCAGCATCCGAAATTCATCCCTCAGCCGTCGTTCACCCCTCAGCAGAAATTGGTGAAAATGTCTATATCGGCCCCCACGTCGTTATTCAAGCAAAAGTCAAAATTGGCAGCAACGTTTGCATTCATCCAAATGTCGTAATTTACCCAGATGCAGAAATAGGCGAAGGCACAGTTTTACACGCTAATTGCGTCATTCACGAACGTACTCGCATCGGGGCAAATTGCGTGATTCACAGCGGTGCGGCTATTGGTTCCGAAGGTTTTGGGTTCGTGCCCACAGCCACAGGATGGGTGAAAATGGAGCAGTCTGGCTGCACTGTGTTAGAAGAGGGCGTTGAGGTTGGCTGCAATAGCACGATCGACAGGCCCGCTGTCGGAGAAACCCGCATCGGCCAAAATACAAAAATCGACAATTTAGTACAGGTAGGTCACGGCTGTCAAGTCGGGAAAAATTGTGCGTTTGCCGCTCACGTTGGCATGGCTGGCGGGGTGAAAATTGGCAACAATGTAATTTTGGCAGGTCAAGTGGGAATTGCCAATCAAGCCAAAATCGGAGATGGGGCGATCGCCACTGCTAAAGCCGGAATTCACAGTGACGTGCCCGCAGGTGCGATCGTGACTGGCGTTCCAGCAATTCCCCACAAACTATTTCTCAAAGCCGCAGCCGTATACAACCGCTTGCCGGAAATGTACCAGTCTCTGAGGCAAATTCAGCGGAAGCTCGATCGGTAGTCATTAGTTATTAGTCATTCGTCATTAGTTAACCATTAACAGTCAACAGCCAACAGTCAACAGTATTATAGTTGCAACCCCTTAAATGTGGAATAGCATAAACAACCTGCGACTGCTGTCGCCGTCAATACCAGCAATTGTCAAAATAATCTTGTTTTTCTCGACGTGGGTTGTTTTGTGGCTTCCCGCAGCGATTGTGCTGGCGATCGCCCTCAAATGGCATCCGCCCCAACCCCTGGGAAACAAAAAACTACCTTTACTCGCTTCCCTCTACGTGATTGTCCCCTTCATTTTATGGGCGACAAGTTGGATCGAAAATACATCTTTTGTTAACTGGGGTTGGGGTTGGCAACCCGCAGTTTTGATGTCATTAATGCGGGGATTAGGATTAGGAATAATCAGCTTAGTAATTTTATTCGGTATGCAATTAAGCGCAGGCTGGATCGAGCTACAAATCGGGGAAATATCCAGCGAAACAGGCGAAAAAAAAATTAATCCTTGGGCTTTAATTTTTAACCCTGCTAGTCTGCTGACTCTGTTATTAGGAATGTGGATTAGTGCCACAGAAGAGTTAATCTTTCGCGGCTGCTTGCAAACAATTCTCCAGCAAGATTACTCAGTGCTAATCGCAGCAGCGATCGCCAGTTTCATTTTCGCTATCGCCCACCTAATTTGGGCAGCCAAAGAAACTCTACCGCAACTGCCCGGATTGTGGCTGATGGGAATGGTTTTAACATTAGCCCGCATCGCCGACAATGGCAGTTTAGGATTGGCGATCGGCATTCACGCAGCTTGGATTTGGGGTATAACTATCGTAGATACAGAAGGCGCAATTAAACCTACTTCTAGCGTACCAGAATGGATTACAGGAATTGCCGCCAAGCCGCTAGCAGGTGCAGCCGGAATTCTGCTATTGCTAGCAACAGCAGCCGTACTGTCAATAGTCATTGGTTATCAACCACCAACTTGAACGCGCAACAATCCAGAATTACCCGTTTCTTCTTCATTAAACATATTCCTTACCACCGCGCGCCAATGTTCGCCAGCAGGTGAAGTGTAACCAGTGACTCGCAGCGGAATTCTGAGAGTTTTTTGACCGCAAAAGTCTACTGAAAATCGTTTGACTTCCCCTCCTCCTTCCCAACGAGAAAGTGCAGGCGGCCAACATACTTGCAGTAACAAACCCGGTTGGTAAGATTTCACTTCGGCAATTAGTTCAACAGTATTACCCGGTTGTAGAGAACTATTCGTTTTACTCAATTGAATTTTGACTGGTATATCTGCGGCAAAGGTACTCCAATCTTCGATGATCGTACTTAAATCGCATAGATGTTGGGCAGATATTCTACCCCAATAATTATCTGCTTGAACCGCATCACGCCATTCCCTTTCTGGAGGGTATAAAGCCAATCCTTTTCCCGGCAAATACATCTTTTGTTTTCGCGCCACTCCAGCTATAATTACATCGCGCAACTTCGTCGCATCGCCTCCTGCTGTTAGAGAAGCAACCGCAGCTAGAAGCTTAGCAGCCGTTTGTTGGCAGCAGTGATGTTCGTAATTGGTAGTTGCATGGCACAGCAAGTTAAAAGGCTTTTCTAAACAGGATAAAACTTGCAATTCCAAGACTTGGTGCGATCGCAAATCAAAAGTTTCACCAGCCCGCAATAATTGAAAGCGCTGTGCCACTGCTTGAAACTTACCGAGTTCACCAACAGTGCGAACGCAAACATCATAATCTTGAGTAACTAAATCCTGCACTTAGGCCTGCCACTCACCAGGCTGTACTTTAAAAATTACCTTAGCTTGATTGCCTTGATAAGTATTGAGTGCGATTTGTTCCGCATCCAATAAACTGAATTCAACCGGGACACCGTTACAAAACAACCGCAACCCGAATTTCCCGCTAGCACACTTTACGTATAAAGTTGCGGGACTTTTATCGCCCGGATAAATGAACTTAGGTAGCTTAAATTCAGCTCAAATAGGTAGGTAAACCTCCAAACGCTTTTTGACACTGCACCATTCTTTACCCGACTGAGACAGAGCAAATGCCTCAATATTATAGGAAGTAATAGCATCTGGTAATTTGAAACTAACCTCAGCCTTACCCAATTCATCGGCGCGAACAATACCGCAGTAAGCTACATCAGCAAAGTCAGTCCGTGGCAAAAATTTTTCATTAGCGCGATCGGGCCAATCATGCAAATATACGCAACCATAACTTTCATTAAGAAAACTTGCTTGAATCGCAGCACCGAAAGTCACTACTTCATTTGGGTTAATACTCTGCTGAGGTTCTTTATTCAGCATTTGCCTGACTAATGCTTGAACTGCTGGAATTTGAGTAGAACCGCCAACTAAAACAACTTCATTAATGTGAGATTTGTCAAGTTTGGCCTCGCGCATGGCGTTTTCTAGGGCGTTTTCTACGAGGATGCGGTAGCGATCGATCGAATCCGAGCACACTTCTTCAAACTTGGCCCGCGTCAAAGTCGTGTTCAAGTGTTTTGGCTTGTCTGGAGTCGCGGTAATAAACGGCAAGTAGATTTGGGCTTCGGTAACTCTCGACAGTTCAATCTTGGCTTTTTCTGCTGCTTCTGTCAGACGTTGCAGTGCTTGTTTGTCTTTTCGGAGGTCAATTCCTTCGGATCTTTGGAATTCATTCGCGATGAAATCGACAATTTGATTGTCAAATTCATCACCTCCTACATGAGCCTCCTCGGCAGTGGCTACCACTTCAAACACCCAATCGCCAACTTCTAGAATGGACAAGCCCAACGTGCTACCACCGAGGTCAAACACCAAGATGGTTTCGTTAGACTTTTTGTCCAACCCGTAAGCTAAACACGCCGCTGTAGATTCGTCAATGATTCTCAATACTTCTATTCCAGCAAGTTTGCCAGCCTCTTTAGTAGCTTGACGTTGAGCATCATTGAAATAAGCAGGAACTGTAATTACGGCTTGATTTACTTCTTCATCCAAGTAGTTACTAGCCTCTTGAATCAGTTGTCTGATAATTTGTGCTACTATTTCTTGGGGTTTCAATTGTTTGCCTAAATTCGGACAATTAAGCTCAATATCACCGTTAACATTGGTAACTTGGTAAGGTAGTTGACTGGGTTCGAGGAGGACTTCATCATATTTGCGTCCGAGCCACTTCTTGACAGAATGAAAAGTATTTTCTGGGTTGAGTGCAGCTTGACGTTTAGCTTCCTCACCTACAAGGCAAGCTCCATCTTGAGTATACGCAACCACAGAAGGAATACTAGCGATCGCAGTAATTTGACCGTACTGCTTAATAGCTACCTTTGAACGAGTTGCACCCAAGTCAATGCCGACTACGTTGGTGCTTTTGAAACGACCCCATTCTGGGTGTTGTCTGAGGTTTTGTGTAATATAGCGGGAAGTTGCCCAATTACTTACTTCTTGTAACTTTTCCTGGAGTGAGGCGGCGAGACTTTCTTCAGGACTAGCACCTGTTAAACAGCTATCCCGCACTCGTACGTAAACGGCTGCGGCTTTATCGGCGGTAAGACTCAGTTCTACGGTTGCGCCCGGACTAGCAGTTGCAGGTGCGCTTACAGCTAGCTGTGCTTTTGAAGGAACAAGTAATGTTGACCAACCTTCCCAAGCTTTATCTTCTATCCAAGCGGCAATAGCTATCAAACCTACAGGTGCGGGCACTTCAATATCTATTTCCTGTCCGCAAAAGACATCGCCTAAGTCTTTTTCACAGCAAACATTTCCTTGCAAATCTAATATTAATAACCGCGCTGCTTGTGCTCCAACCATCCACCGCAACTTCGTTTGACGGTTGGCGGGTGTGGGGTCAACAATCATCGCAGGGGTATTTTCCACCTTGCTACTTTCACACCCAGACACGTACCAGCCATCATTCATATCGGGCTCAGGGGTATTTTCCACCCTGCTACTTTCACTGACATACAGTCCCCGCACTAACCTAGTTTGCGGTTGCGGCATCATGCTTACTCGCAGTTGTCGCCCTAAATTTGAAAGGAAAGTTGTACCTCGGTATACCTGTTGGGAACCGGGAATCACAACAGTCGCCACTGCATCGAGGTAACTGATCCGCAATTCTAATCTTTTAGTAGTGAAAAATGGTAAATTGAAATTAGCGTCATAAATGCCAACTGTGACGGGTTCTAGTTGCTGTTCACCGAGTTTGCGTTCTCCAATCCACAATTCAACTTGTATTGGTTGGTTAAGCGGTTGATTAAAACCCTCGACTTGCAGGCGACAATTTAAATTATGTTCCTGCAATTCATGGCTTTTTAGGGTAGCTTGCAAAGGTGAGAGAACATATTCAGCTACACTGAACGACCATTCAAATTTCTTATTTTGATATTCCCAGTCTTCCCTGTGTTTCAAGTAAACTCGATAATTCCCTACAGGAAGCTGAGACAGTTCTACTAAGGTTAGTCCCTCTGCCCCTAACTCGATTTTTTGAGTGCGGTAAACGCTCCTATTTTTTTCGATTGCTAATTCTACAATTTCCTGTGATGTTGCATCCTGACTTTTTTTTATTAACCAGTCGGGGGCTATGATGAGTAAACGTACCGAGTCATGAATTGCTTGATAAATTTCCTTGTCTGGTAGCAATATATGGGATTTTTTAAAATGTGGTATTTGCGGTTTTATCTTAAAACCGGGAAATATCTGACCGTTCGGTACTAAGGGAATTGTGCGCCGTTGCGGTGGACCGTAAAAGTTTTCTAGTGAAATTTGATAATTATCATAATTTTTGGATGGTTGGGAATCGATGAAGGCGAACGCATTTCCGACTAAGATTCGATCGACATAGCAACGAGCCAGTTCTGGGTCGGTAACATGAATATTTAAATTAGACATTGCACTATTTGAGGTGAATAAACTGTGTTTTTATATTGGCTTGGCTTGATCTAAAAACATCAGTGGGAGGTTACTACTTAAGGAGGAGAGTTTTCCCTATAATCCTTATTAAAACGAAATTTAAGTTTTACAATTTTTACGTTATAGTTAAGAATTGCCTTCACACAGTAGGTTAGATGCACGCTGAAATTGTGGATTTGGTATAACCAATTTGTAGCGGTAAGCTACTCTTATTGCACCCTACAAATAGACTATGCCTAAATCCTATTAACGTTAATCTGCGTTAATCTGCGGTTAAAAATCAGACATTAATTCAAGTGTCGATCGATCGTCACAATCGAAACTGGCCGCAACGCATCAAAACGAGTTGAATTCCCCCCAGCCACAGAACGCGACAATTGCACTTGCACGATTCGGTAACTCCAGTGCGGTTCCCGGCGCACCCGATCGCCCATCCAGCTCAAAACAGTAGCAATATCTTCAAAAGCATCCAAAGCCAGGACTATCGAGCCTCCAGGAAGCAGCCGCAGCGCGCAAACGCCCAAAATTTTAGTCAACCCTCCGCCACTGCCGCCGATAAAAATCCGGTGCGGAGGACGCAAGCGGTGCAAAATTTCAGGGGCGGTTCCGTAAATCGAGAACACATTTTGCAGCCCAAAACGGCCGTAGTTGAACTCGATCGCAGAAGTACCAGAAACCGTTTTTTCGATCGCGTACACCTCTGATTGCGGGAATAAACGAGCAATTTCGATCGACACAGAACCGTTACCAGCACCCACATCCCAGACAACTTGTCCCGGTTGCAAAGCCAATTGTCCCAGCACCAACACCCGCACTTCCCGTTCAACCGTCAAACCCGGCTTGTCGCCACAACCGATAAAAGCTGCATCCGGTATTCCCAACAAAGGCAACTTTTCCAGATCCAAAGGTTCTGCCTTCGGCGGGGACTCCCGCAGCATCACAACCACGCTCAGCGGTGCAAAAGACTCTCTCAGCAAATCTTCCAGGGACTTGCGGCTTACCCGTTCCTGGGTCGCCCCCAAATTTTCGCACACCCAAAACTCGTAGCGTGTCGGCAAATCTAGAGCTTTCACCAAACTTGCCAGTACAGCCGGAGTGTGAGCTTCGTCCGCCAGCACCGCAATCTTCTCCACACCGAGCTTCAGCTTCGCCGTCAGCTCCTCAAAATAGCGTCCTTGAGAGCCTACAGAATGAGCATCTTGCCAAGGGATTCTCAAGCGATTAAAAGCCAACTGCACAGAACTGACATGGGGGTGAAAAGTCAATTTTTCTGGCGGCAATTGGGAAATTAACAACTTTCCCCAGCCGTAGAACAGCGGGTCGCCGGCCACTAAAATTACGATCGGTCGATCAGGGGGTTCCACTGTCCCCGCAGAGGATTCTAATTCGGGTTCAGTCGCCCACCAGCGCCGAATTTCCAGAATTGCTTCGGTCAAATCTTCCAACGCCCAGCGCTCTCCGTCGTGCTGGGGAAAATAGCTCAAATGGCGCTCGCTCCCTATTAGCAGAGCGGCCATTTCTACAACCTGCCGCGCCGATTCGCTCAGCCCAGCAGCTCCATCTAAACCTATACCAACAACGTGTACTGTCACTTTTTAAGCAAAAAGTAAAAAACCAGAATTACTGATTTTTCCTGGTTTTTCATAAATTTTTTCCTTGACTTTACTGTCAAACAAAAATAATTAAAGCATTTAATAGGCAATATCCTGACTATTGTCACAGGGGAGAGGGGGAGAGGGGGCGAGAGAGTGGGAGATTGGGAGAGTGGGAGATGGGAAAAAATCTTCCCTCTTCCTTCTTCCTTCTTCCTTCTTCCTTCTTCCCTCTTCCCTCTTCCTTCGTTAAAACTCAAAAACAGGCCAGTCCGGTTGCCGGAGGTAGGTTGTCATGTCGTCAAACTTCCGCAGTTCCACTCGGTGTACGGACAGTTCTTGCGGCGTGTCCAGCCATTGCTCGTTTAACTCTGACAGCAAAGCGCACAAGCGATCGCGGTCAAGGTTCGGCCCAACGTCCCCAAAATAAGCCAGAGTAATGTGTGCCGTAAAATGATATTGCTGTTCAATTCCCAAAGCCATTAAATCGGGATTTTGATAGATCGATCGGCGAAACTCCAGAATTTGCTTGTAAGAGTTTTCGTCCGTCGGTGCTAAACAAACACCCACAGCTCTAGTCATCACCATCAACCCCAGCACTATCCAGCGAATGGGAGGGCCCCCCGCCAAGGGTTTGCAGGCGGCAAAACGATCGGCCATGCGCGAGCGCAGTTGCTCCTCAAATTCGGGATTTTTATCAGAGGCATCTCGAAAAGCGCTGCTCCAAATCAAATCGGCTACGGTTAAATGGAAGCTATCAGGAGGCAGTGCCACGATCGCACCGTCCGCTATTTCATGCAATAGCCGTTGTTGGATCGAGTGCAAATTACTATAAAGTGCAGCATTTTCTGCATCTTCGCCAGCCGGCGGCGTAATCACCGAATAACCCGGAAAAGGTACAGGATCTCTGTGACCAGCTTCGTCCGGCTTAAATTTTGGAGATTCCTGAATGTGTTCCACCTGGGACTTGTAAGAGTCCAGCAGCGTCATTCGCGCCACCCGATTTACGTAAGCTTGATAAGTATCATCCAATCTTGATTTCCTCGCGGTGACATACTCCCACACCAAATTTTATATTATGGCGCGGGCTTCCAACAGCCCAATTCAGGATATGTTGGACAAGCCTCGCGTGCAACTCTGATTTTTTGGGCTAGTGAGCGTTTTTCATGCACATTTACCTGTTTTGGGGGGAAGACGACTTTGCGATGGCGCAGGCTGTGACAAGTTTGCGCCAAACAGTCCTCGACCCCAACTGGGCTAGTTTTAACTATGACAAGATTATTGCCGATCGACCCGACACTGTGGTCGAAGGGCTCGATCGAGCCTTAACGCCTCCCTTCGGTACCGGCAGCCGTTTTGTCTGGCTGGCAAATACGACTGTTACGCAGCAGTGTTCTCCAGAACTGTTAGCGCAATTGGAACGAACACTGCCAGTGATTCCCCCTACCACCGTGCTGCTGCTGACATCCGTCAAAAAACCCGACAGCCGGCTCAAGTCTACCAAGTTACTTGTCCAGTCCGCCCAAGTGCGGGAATTTTCACCGATTCCACCTTGGAA
Source organism: Microcoleus sp. Pol1C5 (assembly GCF_036701115.1). NCBI lineage: Bacteria > Bacillati > Cyanobacteriota > Cyanophyceae > Oscillatoriales > Microcoleaceae > Microcoleus > Microcoleus sp. Pol1C5. The sequence continues at coordinate 27,779 of NZ_JAUBQE010000013.1, forward strand.
TGACAAAGAATTAGTCCAGCGGGTGCGCCAAGTCGCCGGCGAAATGAACGTAAAATTGACCGCCACAGCGATCGAACTTTTGGCCCAATCCATTGGTAGCGATACCCGCCAGCTATACAGCGAACTCGAAAAATTGCTGCTGTTTGCGGGCAACCGCAGCCAACCTCTGAACCCGGAAGAAGTTGCGGCACTGGTGCACTGTCACACCCAAAATACCTTCCAGCTAGCCGATGCGATTCGCGAGGGCAATACCTCCGCGGCTTTAGATTTATTGGCAGGCTTAACTGGCCGCAGCGAGCCTGGTTTGAGGATTGTGGCTGGCTTGACTGGTAAGTTTCGGATTTGGCTCTGGGTAAAGGCAATGATCCAAGCTGGCGATCGCGATGATAAAATTGCTCAAGCTCTAGATCTCGGCAATCCGAAACGAGTATACTATTTTCGGCAAGAAGTCAAGAACGCCAGCTTAGAAAAACTACAAAAAAGTTTGCCTTTGCTGCTAGACTTAGAAGCTTCTTTAAAGAGGGGGCGGGAAGAAAACTCAACCCTGCAAACCAAAGTTATAGAACTTTCTAGCTTGTTTCGCTGATGCGCGACAGGACACAGGATCGGCCCCCTACTGTAAATTTTTATAACAAATTTCGATAGCGGCTATGTGCTTGATGCCGGATCGCGGGCCAAAAGGTCAATAGATACTAGAAATACTCTCAGAATGCCAAATTAGAAGTTAATGTGGTAAATAAATATTGTCCGCCGAACGCCGATCGGTTAATATTATTTGCCGGCTCTCCACCCCCCCAAAAAAAGAGCGCTACCCATGACACAACAGAACCCGCGGGAACTGCTCAAGCAAGGCGATCCAAACGCGATCGCATCTAGCATCAACCGTACACTCAAACCCAAAGGCATCAACGCCGATGTGACGCGGGACAACGGCTGCCTCCACATAATTCTGGAGGCAGACAAAGTACCGGATCAAATGGTATTGGTCGATTTCATCCGCACCGGCATGACGAAGCTGGGACTCGAATCAATTCACACTGTAAAAGTTTACGGGCGTCGAACAGGTGACGGATCGCCTGCGTGGGAAGATGAAATTGATCTGATGCCTGCCGATCCCATGCCTTACCCCTTGGATAGTGGAATGCCTGACGACTCTGTAGGTTTAGATGATGTCGAACCCGAAGGCGGAGACTATTATCAAGAAGGAGAATTCGATCGAGATGACGACGAGGAAGACGAAGACGAAGACGAAGATCAAGCCCCGCCTCCGAAAAAACAATTTCCCAAATGGGTAATACCTGTGGGTATCTTAGTACCGGCGGTGATCGCAGGGCTTTTCTTTACTAAAACTTTCCCCTTCGGCGACTCTAACCCAGAACCCATCGCCCCCGAAGCTGCTTCCCCCTCCCCCCAACCCTCATCTCCCCCTTCTAAAGCCGCTGTATCCTCTCCAGCCGCATCTCCAGGCACCCCACAGGCAGCCTCCCCTGCACCAAAACCCGCTCCCACTGCTGCTGCGCCAGCAAGCCCAGCTCCAGCTTCTCCTGCACCAAAAGCGGCCGCGCCTAAGCCTGACTCTTGGAGAGAAGCCGTTAACACAGCTCAGAAAGCAGCAATTTCGGCCCAGAAGGCTCAGTCTCAAAATGAGTGGATCGCAGTAGCAAGCGAGTGGCAGCAAGCGGTTAAGCTCATGAGAGCCGTACCGTCAACCAGCCCGAACTATCAAAAGGCTCAGCAAAAAGCGGCAGAGTATCAGGCTAATCTGATTGTTGCCAACCGCAGGGCGGCAGCAGCGCCTTAAGAGTTTTGAGTGTTGAGTTTTGAGTTGAATACTCGATGTGCTAAAAGTCAAAAGTCAAAAGCTAAAAGTAAAAAAACTTGTTTTTACTGAAAGCTTTCTTACTTTTGACTTTTTTCAATTTTATTAAAATTTCATTTAAGCTGTCGCGCATTTAAATTGCATATTCTCCGCGGGCGGGACGCCCACCCCAATTATTGTTTGATTGCTTTTTAACAGACAATTTCTGGGGGTTAACAAGGAAGCTGAAACCTTGACACAGAAGGGATGAGAGCTGGGTTCCCCAAAAAAGATGGGTGTACTATAGTGACAAGTCAACCCACAAATCAAAAAAATACTAATGGAATTTAGTCACGAGCATCTAGAAAAAAAATTGGGCCGCCCGCACTTGCTGATGTTGCTGCTTCTGGCTCAACATGATTCAAGCCGAAAAAAAAGTCAAACTAGAAACAATAGCAAGAGTTTTTCCAATCTGGATAACTTGTGAAGGAAGACGCAGAAAGTTAAAAAATTTCTTGGATGTACCTAGCTTAACGATTAGTAGCTTATTGTGACCTATCATCAGTTATTGCCTAGAGAAATCGGTCCCCAAAAAGTCGAAACATAAGTTATACCTAGCGATTGACCGCAGCCAGTGAAAAATCTCAACTTACTAATGGTCCGCGTGATTTTGTCAAGAAGAGCCATTCCCTTAGCCTGGATATTACTGCAGCACATAAGCAATAGTAACCAGGAGGAAAAAGAAAGTGTACTCTCCTCAGTTTTAGCAATATTCAAAGATTATCAAATAGTGGTGCTAGGAGACCGCGAGTTTTGTTCCCTAGATTTAGCCACCTGGCTCCAGACAAGGAATGTCGGATGTTGTTTAAGGTTTAAAAAAGCGACTTTTCTTGAAGCCGAAAATAAAATTTGGCAGCGATTAGATAAGTTACCAACTAAACCGGGAGTCGCCTTATATTGTCAAGGGAAGAGAATCCGTAAAACCCGGCAACTTTTAGGATTTTGTCGTGGCAGCTAAATGGAAAATAAACTACCGCAATCAAAACACCAAATGGCCTTGGTATATCTTGACGAATCAGGGAAGTTTAATCGTCGCCATCCAAGCGTATAAAAGAAGAATGGGGATTGAAGAAATGTTCCGAGACTGTAAAAGTGGGGGCTATAATCTAGAAGGCACTGGATTAAGAGAAAACGATTGAACTAAATGATTTTGGTGATGTCTCTGGCTTATTTAAAGTCAACCCTGCAAGGAGATGAAATCAACAGACATCAGGAAAAAAATATGTCTGTCGTCCCAAAGAAGCCGGAATAATTTACTGAAGATGCAGTACATTTTGTGTGGATTTAAATGGAGAAAAATGCGTTAAAAACTGGGAACAATATCACCAATGGACTGCATAATTAGCCAGTAAATCCCCCCATAAACGCCGCTTTTATCAGAGAGGTATAAGGGCGGAAACCATTATGCGCTTTACCTCGTAGCTCTCTTGTTACCCCTTCAGTGATCGCACACAACCACCACGAACCCTAGGTTTTTTAGTTTGTGACCCCAGGGATGACGATCGTTGGTGAGGAAACTTGACAAGCAGCGGCCACACAACTTTTGTTAAGCTTGCTAGATTGGGGAGTAGTTTAAAAAATTAACCCTATGAATTCACTAACTTTTTTGGAGAACATCAAGCTGACAGCGACAAGACAGGAGACTCCTGCCGAATCGGAATCTCAATAATAAACTCTGTTCCTCTGCCTGGTGCAGAAATACACCCCAAGCTTCCCCGGTGTTTTTCCACTACAATTTGCCAGCTAATCGACAACCCAATCCCTGTGCCCTTACCGGGGGGTTTTGTCGTAAAAAACGGGTTAAATACATGGCGACGAACATCTTCCGATATCCCCGGTCCATTGTCTACAATTCGGACAGCTACACAATTGCTGCTTGTTACTTCTGTACTAATCCGAATCACGCTAGGATTCGCTTTAATTTCTTCTAGCGATCTCTGCGTGTTCCACTCGTCAATAGCATCGATCGCATTTGCAAGTACGTTCATAAATACCTGATTCATTTCTCCCCCATAACACTCCACTTCGGGCAGGTTTGGGCAATAGTCCCGCACCACTTCAATCGAGGGGCGGTCTGACTTAAACTTTAGTCGGCTCTGTAAAATCATCAGCGTGCTGTCCATGCCTTCGTGAAGGTTGACCGATCTCATTTCATATCCTTCTTGCCGTGCGAAGAGGCGTAAAGATAAAACGATTTCGCGGATGCGATCGGCTCCTAAGTACATCGATTTGAACATTTTAGGCAAGTCGTCTTTGAGATAATCTAGCTCGCTTGCTGCGATTTCTGCTTGTATATCTGGAGCCGGATTGGGATAGTGCTTTTGGTAGAGGTCAATGATAGTGACCAAAGCTTTTGAATATTCCAGAGCATAGGAAAGATTTCCATAAATAAAATTAATTGGATTATTGATTTCATGGGCTACACCAGCTACGAGTTGGCCTAGCCCCGACATTTTTTCGCTTTGAATGAGCTGGCTTTGCACCTGCTTGAGTTCGTGCAGGGAATTTTCGAGCTGTAGGGCTTTGTGCCGCTCTCGCGCTTCCGATGCTTGCAAAGCTGCTTGTGCAAGCTTGCGTTCAGCAGCCTCCTGCTTGAGGCGTTCGTTCGTTTGGGAAAGTTCAGCGGTGCGCTGTTCTACTCGCGTCTCTAGTTCTTGTGTCAAAACTTGTAGGTCGGCTTGCGCTCGCTCGCGCTCGACAATTTGCGCCTGAAGCTTTTTAGTTAGATTTCGCAGATTCAGGTGTGTGATAGCCCGAGCTAAAACTTCTTCCTGTTGAAGGGGCTTAGTGATATAATCAACTCCCCCCACATTAAAGCCTTTGACTTTGCTTTCTATATCGTCCAGCGCGGTCATAAAAATGACTGGGATATTTTTAGTTAAGTCATTTGCTTTTAGATGTTGACAGGTTTTAAATCCGTCCATCTCTGGCATCAGAACATCCAACAAAATTAAATCCGGCTGAGAATATTGCACTTTTTTGATAGCGCTAGACCCGCTGCGAGCTACCCAAACAGTGAAGCCAGATGCGCTCAAAAAATCCAATACTGAACCCAGATTAGTGGGCGTATCATCCACAATTAAAATGGTTCCTCTGTCTAAAGATTCGCTAGTCATTTTTAGTCCTCATCTAAACTGTTGAACAAATTCTACTAATTTGTCTTCTTCAAAGTTTTTGGTTAATTCAAGCAACTGATTGACAAAAGGTGCATAACGCATATCTATTGCCTTCAGCTTGCTGGCTCGCTTCTCAATACTGAGGAGTTCACCTTTCATGGCTAAATCGAACAGGACTGCAACTTCTTCCGAAGGGGGAGCAATCAGTTGTTGGTCTTGGATTTGGGAAGAGGCATCGGTGAAGATACCTTCTGAACTGAAAGTTGTTCGCTCCTCATAAACCCATTCTAAACCTAAATGGTTGCCCAAGCATTCTAATAACTTTTCTGCCCGAATAGGTTTGAGGAGAAAAGCGTTGCAACCAGCCTGGAAAATGCTGTGGGGATCGCCGGATAAAATGCTAGCAGAAGTTGCGATCGCGATTACATCCTTCAAGAGAGGAATTTTTCTGATCTGCCTCACCGCTTCAAAGCCGTCCATCACTGGCATTACTAAGTCAATTATAATACAGTCCGGTTGAAATAACAGCGCTTTATTCACGCAGTCTTGACCGTCCGTTGCCTCCATTAATTCAAACCCAATGGGAGCTAAAAGATTAACTAGAACCGAGCGATTTTCCCAGCGATCGTCAACGACTAAAATTTTCCGCCGATCGCCTGAGAAACCCCTGATAATTTTTTCAGGTTCTTTTTGATACCCTTCCCAGGTTTCGGTAATAGGCAACTCTAACTCAAACCAGAAAATACTGCCTTTACCTAAAGAGCTTTGTACTTTCAGTTCGCCGCCCATCATCTCCACTAATTGGCGACTAATTGCCAGCCCTAATCCTGTTCCCTCTATCTGGCGAACTGAACCGCTGGCTTGCTCGAAGGGCAAAAATATTTTTGAAAGTTCGTCCGGCCCGATGCCAATGCCTGTATCTTCTACTTGGAAAATAAATTTCGCTGTTAGGGATTGGGAATTGGCGATTGGTGATGACAAAGATTGCTGAGTCTCCAGTCTGTCTACTTTGAAAGTAACGCCTCCTTTTTCGGTGAATTTTACGGCATTGCCGAGTAAGTTGATGAGAATTTGCCGCAACCTTTTTTCATCGGCTTGGACGCAAGTGGGAAGTTGAGTTAGCGGTTCGTAAATCAAAGAGATTCCCTTCTGTTGGGCGCGAATCTGGCAGATTTCAGTAATGCCTTGGAGAAAGTCTGACAGGTGAAACTCGGTGAGGTAGAGTTCCATTTTTCCGGCTTCGACTTTGGAGAGGTCTAGAACGTCATTGATCAGAGTTAGGAGGTGTTCGCCACACTGATGAATGATGTTAATACCAGAAATTTGCTGACTGGTTAAATCTATGTCTCGTTTGAGGATTTGGGTATAACCTAAAATGCCGTTGAGCGGTGTGCGAAGTTCGTGGCTCATGTTGGCGAGAAATTGGCTCTTGGCGCGGTTTGCGGCTTCTGCTGCTTGCTCGGCTCGCTGTCGCTCTTGAACTTCTACTTCGAGGCGCGTATTTTTGGCTTTTAATTCCTCGGTTCGCTCTTCTACTTTGACTTCTAAAGTGTGATAGAGGTTGGCATTTTCTAAGGCGATCGCCGCTTGTCCCGATAGCATCCGCAACACTTCTACCCGCTTCGGCGTGAAAGCGCCAGCAATTACGTTGTTTTCTAGGTACAGGATGGCACTTAACTTACCTTGAGATAGGATAGGCGCACACAAAATTGATTTTGGTTTGTGTTGGGTAATGTAGGGGTCGGCGTTAAAGATTTCCTCGCGGGCCGAATCATTTAAAACGACATTTTTCTGAGTTCTGGTGACGTAATTAAGTACCGAGATAGGCACTTGTCCAGAAGTTGAGACTGGTAAAGATTCCAGCACTCGGACTCGATCTTTAGTCCCCGCCGCTTCTATAACAAGTTGACCCTCTTTTGAGAGAATAAGCGCTCCAGTTTCAGCGCCTGCGTTTTCTATCAAAATTTTCATTAACTTGGTGAGCAAGTTAGGTAGAACAATTTCGCTAGAAATGGCAATAGATGCTTTCATTACAGTTGCCAAGTCTAGCAACTCTGGTTGACCGCCTGTAATGGTAAAAGGAGCAATTGTCATCATAGGATCGAAAGGGGTTTCCATGACCGCAGGCGATCGCGCTATTAATTTCGGGTATTTTTCTTCTAGATGTTTAACTTTAGCTAAAGCTCCCCAGCGCATATAGGCATAATAAGCATCGGTCATGTAGGTGCGGGCAATCTTTTCTTTACCCCATGAAAAATAAAATTTAGCAGCGAGTTCGTGAGCTAGTGCTTCTTCGTTGATGTATTCGTTTTCTTTAGCAAGAGCGATCGCTTTGTCGTACATCTCGATCGCTTCTACTGTTTCGCCTAAAACACGATTTTTTTCTGCCTCTACTAAATAGAATTTATGTAGATGATTCATTGGAGCATAATGCGCCCATTTTTGCAATTTTTCTTGATTAGCTTGTACTCGGTTAAGAATGTCCTGTTGGTCGGGCTGCGAAGTTTCAGAATACACAGCTAGGCGTACTAGAGAATCGTAGAAATAGAAAATAACCACAGTTAGCTGCCCTGTAGATGAGCCGAAAGAACTTTCTACTTGAGGGATATTTTTTAAAGCTTCCGCATAATTCTCAAACACATAACCAAGCGCAAGTTTGTGCAAATATAAGTAATGAATTGCCAGTTGGTTGTTGGTTTGCTGATATAGCGACATCATTTTCTCTTCGTCGTATAGTTCTCCCTTTAACTGACATATATTTTCGCTTCTTCCCATCATGTTTAAGACAGCTTGCCAACAGATTTTTGTATTATTAAGCGCTGTTTCTTGGCTGATTTTATGAATTGCATCTGTGTAAGTTGCTATCTCTCGTTCGAGTTGCATTAGTTGCTTGCCAACAAAAAACGAGTAATGACTCCACACCATGACGGCATAGCCAGCATATTCTAAATCTCCCGTTTCCAGTCCAGTAGAGAAAGCTGCCAGGAAAGGTTCTAAGGTATTTCGGACGTGTTCTTTCCAATGTTGAACGGCAGCATACACTAAGTGGCAAGTCTTGGCTTCGATTTCTTTGGCATTTAACTTTGACACTAGACGTAAAGCTAATTGGCCGAACTCATAGCCCCGCTCAATATCTCCTACCGCCCCGCAAAGAAGAAGACTATATACCGCATACGCAAAGGGAGACACAGAAGCATTGCCATATTGAACGGATAAATCGACCTGTTTGCACACTGTTAAAGGCACAAGTACGGGCATTCCAGAATAGCAAGCAGAAAATATACTTGACAAAATCCTGATTGCTGCTAATTGATAAGGATCGGTCATTTCAGGGAGCTCGATTAAGTCCTCAACTCGAGTTCCGCTCAAAATTGCCGCAGTTTCCCCCAGCGCCTGCCCAATATCAGATGGGTTTGGCGAGTCAGGGAACTCTACCTCCAACTGCTTTAAGACTTCGAGCCCCGTATTCAATGCTTCCTGCAGCTTGTTCTGCGCCATATAAGCTTGAATCTGGACTTCGTACACTTTTACTTTGTCCAATAGCGTTTTGGCGCAGTTTTGTACTATCTCAACGAATCTCTGCATTCCGTCAAAATCACCACTCAAATATGCTGACTCTGCTGCTTCCTCATGCAGCCTTAATGCCAGTTCATATTGATTGTCCCAACTATCTACCGCTAACAGAGATAAACCCACTTGCAAATATTTGACGGCGGAATCGTGGGCTGTAGCAGCTTTCGCTTTCTGACCTGCAATTAGATTCAATTGGGCTAGTTCATATTTTTGGGATTCATTGGTAAGTAAGTCAGTACCATAATTGAGTTGGTTAACTAAAGCGAAAATATTTTCTTTTCGGTCTTCTGGCGTTGTACTTTGCAGCAGCAGTTGACCGATTTTTAAGTGGGTTTCTTTTTTCTGTTCGTCTGGAATCAAAGAATAGGCAGCTTGCTGCACGCGGTCATGTAAAAACTTGTAGTCAACCTTCACATCAGTTAAGGTAAAACCGCCCGATTCTTCTTGACTAAATACGAGGGGAATTTTGTATTCATTGCTCAAAGGTAAAATCAACCCAGCTTGCAGTGCTGCCCACAATTGTGCTGCCGTGACTAAGGATGATTCCTGATTGACAATCGCCAAAACTTCTAAGTTAAAACTGTTGCCAATACAAGCAGCAAATTTTAATACTTTTTGTGTATCTTCGGGCAATTTGCGTATGTTTCTAGCAATCAGTTCGACAACATTGTAATCGGTGATACCGATAGCTTGAATTTGCTCGATATTCCATTGCCAGACGCCAGAGTATAAATCATAAGTCAACAAATCTTCTTGATAGAGAGTTTTGAGGAGTTGACTTATGAAGAAAGGATTGCCCTGTGTTTTATTAAAAAGTAGAGACGCGAAATTTCGCGTCTTTACAGACAGGGCTTCCGAACCGCCCGATTCATTTAAAGTATCCGCAATTAACTCTTCGACATGAACCAGGTGTAATGGTTGAAGGACAATATTATTCACCGTCGCACCAGTTTGGCGAATCTTGTCAATTGTTTGAATCGTCGGATGAGTTGCAGAAACTTCGTTATCTCGATATGCGCCAATCAGCAATAAATACTTGCTATCAGAATCAGTTATTAGCAATTCAATTAATTTCAAGGAAGCCGAATCCGCCCACTGCAAGTCATCGAGGAAGATAACTAAGGGATGGTCAATAGTCGTAAATACGCCAATGAATTGTTTAAAGACGCGACTGAAACGGTTTTGAGCTTCAGTTGCCCCTAGTTCTGCTACGGGTGGCTGTTTGCCAATAATTAATTCGACTTCAGGGATAACATCAATGATGACTTGTCCGTTATCGCCTAAAGCGGATAACAGTTTTTCTTTCCAAGTTTGGATTTCTACTTCGCCTTCGGTTAGAAGTTGCTGAGTTAAGGATTGGAATGCTTGAATCAGGGAAGCATAAGGAATATTGCGCTTGAACTGGTCAAATTTACCCGCAATAAAATAGCCTCGTTGCCGCACAATGGGTTTGTGAACTTCATTGACCAAAACTGTTTTGCCTATCCCGGAATAACCTGAAACCAGCATTAATTCGGTGGTGCCACTGGCAACGCGATCGAAAGTTTCGAGAATTTTTTCAATTTCTTGGTTGCGACCGTAGAGCTTTTGCGGTATGTTTAATTGCCCTGCTTTATCCGCACTTCCCACAACAAAGTTGGAAATATATCCGCTAGCCTCTAGTTTGAGCAAGCAAGTTTCTAAGTCAAATTTTAGTCCTTCAGTGCTTTGGTAGCGGTCTTCAGCATTTTTAGCTAATAACTTCATCGCAATCGCTGAAATTTGTGGCGGGATTTCAGGATTTAGCTGGTGAGGGGGAATGGGTGTTTTGGCAATATGGCTGTGTACCCATTCCAGCGGGTCTGTGGAATTAAAGGGCAACTGGCCTGTGAGCATTTCATAGAAGGTAACGCCTAGTGAATAAAAATCAGTGCGGTAGTCAATTGACCGATTCATCCGGCCCGTTTGTTCGGGCGACATATAGGCGAGTGTGCCTTCGAGCAAATCTGGATGGCTGAGCGTCGAATTTTCTCGCTCCAAGCGCGAAGCGATGCTAAAATCAATAATTTTAAGTTTTTCAGTGGCTGGGTTGATGATAATATTTTGTGGCTTTACATCTTTATGAATAATGTTATTTTTATGGATTTCGGCTAAGGCAGAGACAAGCTGGAGACCCAAAGAAATAAATTGAATGGTTGTGAGTTTTTTACCCTTCATCCAATCGTTGAGAGACTCGGAGCCTGAATCTTCTAATATCAGTGCTAAACCGTTTTTATAGCTTTCTAAACTAATGGCTTTGACAATCGCTTCTACGTTCAAGCTGTGCAGGATTTGATATTCGTGTCGCAAGCGGGTGATGTCAGAAAGAGTGGGATACTCAGCCTTTAGCCTTTTGACGATCACGCTGGAAAAGTCTGAATTCTTCCGAGCGCGATCGACTGAAGTTCTTATCCCGCTGTGGAGGGTTTCAACGAATTGATAGCCAGCTAAGTTGATAGTCATTGTTATTCTACAGCTCGCAAGGGAATTGAGCGTGAGGTTAAGGCCGATTTTAAAACTAAATTATGATTGGAGCTGATTGTAACATAGTAATTTACTCAACAAAAGTGAGCTCATGTTTCGCTTCTGGCAATCGTGGGCTCATGAGAGCGCCGAGCGTGGATATGTTGAAAGAACGCATCCGCGATCGCATTTTGGAGGAGGCTGTAGCACTATGAGGCGGGAAGCAGAACGGCTGCAAGATATATTAGATGCAATAGCCGCAAGCGTTTTTCCCCAGAGTTTCTGATGACAGTAAAAGCGCCCTGTGGTCTAACATAGCCCAAGTTTCTTTATTCGCCACAGAAGTGGGTGGGACGGCAGACTAAGGGATTTCAAAGCCTGGGATCGCGATTGGGTATTCTGCTCGTCTAGCTCTCTGCTGCATTTACTAGAAGCCTGCCTTGTAAGCGTTACTGAATTCACGGCGGGTGCAGGACAGTTGTAGGTAGTTTTTCGCTCGGCTTTCCCTAATAAAGAATACCGAGAGCAAGTGTAGCTCCCGGTATCAACTTTTCCAGTTCCGTTGTTGTTAAGTAAATCCAATTAGGCTCAATTTGGGAAAATTTGCCTCACTCGATTAAGCACAGCCGATCGTTATTGGTTAGCCTGTTCCAAAGCGGGATTTGCTGGAGTTCCAGCAATTTCGGCCAAATTAATCTTGACGACTTTATTGCGGGCTTCAGTTACTTTGGGCAGGGTTAGCGTTAGAATGCCATCTTTGTATTCAGCTTGCACAGAGTCGTTTTGAATGTGTGCGGGCAAGGGAAGCGTCCGGTGGAATTTGCCGTAGCGGAATTCTGAGCGGACGTAGCCAGATTTTTCTTCTGTGTTTTCGTAGCGGCGTTCGCCAGAAATAGAAATTGCTTCGCGGGTGACTTGAACGTCAACGTCTTTGGGGTCAATTCCAGGCAGTTGCGCTTTTAATACGAAGTTGTCCCCAGCATCAACCAATTCTAGAGCGGGCATCCAAGCGGCTTCTGAGTTATCTCTCGTTGCTGCCAGTTGGTCAAAAGCTTTATCGAGTTGCTCGCGGATGGTTTCAATTTCTGTGAATGGTTGCCAGTAGCGCATCAACATAATCTGTCACCTCAAAGATTGGTAAGACTTTATAAGTTTGTTGGGGTTAAATCTCGTTGCTTACAGTTATCATGATGCCGCTTTCTAAGTAGGAGCAACAGCCAGGAAAACCCCACTGAGTTAGTCGTATTTACCAGAATGAACGTGAAAAAATCAGAATTAATTGGCAGTGAAGAAAACCGTACAAAGCTATTCCTAGAAACCGACAATACTGTAGGATCGCCATGATGAGCCAGCAGAGCGAACTCTGCACGGCGCGAGCGTTCCCGGAAGGATCGCCGGTGTTGCCAACCGTACCAAAAACGCGGTGCGGGTGATGTGTAGCAGGCACGTAAAGACGTGCAGAGCCGGCGTGAGCTGCTTTCTAATAGCGATCGCTCGCTGTAGGAGGGATCTCGCATAATCGCGATCGAGCTTCAATATCTCCCTTATTTCTTAGTCCGCAGAGGCGGAGTTAGTTTATGCAGTTGCGGTTTCAACCGCCGAACAATCGAGGGGGTAGATTGTATTAACCACTCAATCTATCCAAATTTCGTCAAGAATCGGAAAGCATCGAGTACATGACTCGCGCAAACGTAAGGCGAAGTATTGTAAAAAGCTTGCCAAGCCGCCGCTTTGTCTTCGTCGTATTTATCGGCTCTTTCCTGGTGTTTTCCTAGCCAATTCAGCCGCACTGCGTGACCGACTAATACATCTAAAACGATGTATTCTTCTACTTGCAGTTCAGGGTTGCGCTGGGCTATCGCCGCCAACTCCATCAGCGCCTCAATATTCACTTGTCGGTACTCTGGCGCGACAATTTTATTCAGCAAATGCTCGATTTGTAGCGCAAAATTCTTTTCACCTGGGGTCATTTCCGATAAAATGATATGACTATCTAACCGATTGCGCCGCTCTAACTTGTCGCCAATTATCAAGCCTTTGCAGTGTCGCAGCAGTCCCCAAACACTCGGATAAAAATCCTTCGGTACGCGATTGACTGCACCTTCCATTTGCCGCTTCCGCCGCCATCCTCCCGCAGGCATTTGCGGTTCTTCGGAAACTGGCGCTACTACCCATTCAATATCTTTTTCTGGCTGTTTGACGCGCAGGGATTCTTGTTGTTTGAGGATTTGATTCATTTCCTCGTATTCTGTCAACACTTGGCGCAGGCGATTTTTGATCTCAAAGGGACTTAGCTGCATTAAATGTTCGTAAGCTTCATTTTGGGTCACTCCCAATTCGCGGGCTAATTCGCTTGTTAACAGCAGAATAAAGTAGCTAACTCTCAGTGTCAGCAGACCTTTAAATAATTGTGGCTCTGCTTTAATTAGGACGCTGAGGTAAATTAGAATTTCTTGGGTGAGAACTCGATCGCGAATGTCTTCTCCGCAGAATTGGCGAATTTTGTCCATCACTTCCGTGTAAGAACCTGGTCGCGCAATTATCGAATCTTCGCTGTAAGCTTTCCCCACAGCAATCTGTTTTTGTCGCACCAAAATATCTGTCACCGCATCGGACAAGCTGATATCAACTTTGTCCAGCAAACCTGCGGCATGGCGGATGACTGCCCATTGGATTTTTGATTGCGAACTTTCTCCAGCTTTTGTATAAACTTCGTTGAGCAAATCCACAACTTTAACTATTTCTTCTGTACCTCCAAATCCTGTATCAAAATTTAATCCTTTGAGGCGAACCAACGTGTGCAGCAACTCAATTTGTTCGTACAAATTTTCTGAATTGCGCAGGCTGTTTAGTAAGAAGCTAGTATTAGTTTCGCACTCTAATTTAAATTCTTGCGTGTGACCCAAAGGCCAAGTTTTTTCAGAATTATAAGTTAGATATCGGCGCGTTTCTAATGCACCTGTCACCGGAGATTCAGTAAATTCAAAATCGTGCATTAAATCAATTCTTTCAGTGCCAGCAGTCAGCATAAACTGCTTAAGATTTCCGAGTTTAACGGGCGTGTTTTTACAATATCCATCCCGGAATTCTTTCATTAATTCTAACAATGCTTCCCGGCCGGTTTCCAGCATTGTGTGAGTCAACATCAGCGTTACCGTAGGGCGTCCTAACTGATACCAGTGGCGATGAATGTGAGCTATTTCACTCTTGATTTGAGCTACTAAATAATGGTAATCTAAAGTTAAGTAAAACTCTTGTCTGTTCAAAAATGAGGGGAGAAATACAATCGCCTCTTCGCGAATTTTAAACACCCGAGAAGTTGTTAAACTCCGCAGACGGCGCACGGGGCGGCCGGTTAAGCCTAATTGGTCGTTGCGTCCAATTTGCGTGTAAATAGCTGATAATTCTTTAGTCTGGCGGACTTGAATGGGTTCTACCTGTTTTGGGGTTTGGGCGGCAATGCCGTTAGCGGCTAATTCTGCTTGCAAATCTTCGTCTTCAGCTAACAGTGCAATTTGCACTAAAGGTTCTCTGTGTTGGCCCACTGACAGGTGCCTTCCCAGCGGGTCGATGTCGCCAACTGCGATTAATCCTTCGTTCAGCAATTGACCGAGAAAATACAGACTTTGCGCCCAAACGAGGGGAATATTTTCATTAGGTAAGCGCTGCTGGCTGCGGGGATTTAGCTTTTCTGCTTCTATATTTTCGGCGGGGACGTAGTACAATTCGGGTAGCAGCGGCAAACCAGAGCGATCGACTGCCAAAGATTCCAAACGCTGCTGGTACTCTTGCACTTGGGCTTGGTTTCCCTGAAATATGCCGTCCAAAAGCAAATAAGTGAAAAATAGCGGCCACTCGCATTCAATGTGCTCGAACTGCCTTAATTCTGTCGGTTCGTAGTGCAGGCGATCGGCATCTTCCAACACTGTTTGGTGTCCGTCCCGAAGAAACCGCTTGCAGCCGTATTTTCCTTGCAATTTGTCAATAATCTTATTTCGAGTCCGTTCTATTAATTCTCGATCTTCCACAGCAAAAGCGGGAAAACTAATCACGCTCAATAAAGCGGCATCTACTTCTTTTGAACTAGATTCGCGAGGCAAAAGCGATTCCAAAGTTATGCGACTTCTGGCAATTTCGTCGGGCAAAACGTGAATAACTGACGCTTGAGAACCTTGAATACCGAACAAATCCAAGCCATTTATTGCTTCCAGCGCTGCTTTTGCCATGCCAACTGAACTGGCGTTCAATTCTGCATTGCCGCGATTTATTTTATGACCTCTTTCCCAAATTCCGTAATCCGGCGTGCGGTAGGCTCTACCGATGTAGTAAACTAAATTTTGCACGAAATTGACTTCATCTATGGTAAAAATTACGTGCAGCCCGGAAGCGGTCATTTGAGCAAGAATTAATAAGAATATAGATGTAGCGTCTAACTGTAAATGTCCCCACTTGTCATCACCGACAACAATACTTCCAGTTTGAGTATTGTATTTAGCGTGCAGCGCATCTAGCGGCGACTGAGTATTTTTAAAATGTTCTACTTTGCTCGATTGCTGCATCATCGCAAATAGCAAGCCCCGCATCAGTTTGACTGTGCTGTGTTCCAGTTCAAATGTTCTGCCCTGATCGCCATCAATTTTGCGGTAAGCTAAACCCAAACCCCAAACCGCGAGAATGCTGTACACGTTGTCGCGCACCCAGGCATCGGTGTAATCGCCGTGGGCGTTAACAGCGGTACTCGCCGGCAGCAAACCAGTAATTGGATTTTGGCGCTTGAGGATGATGTTTTTGATTTGCTGGTAGTAATAATCCAACCTGGTTTGCCGCTGGGTTTTTGCGATCGCCATTTCGTTTTCCTTCTTTTTCCTGATGCGAGTAGATTTGCGGTGAATAGACTTTTAAATATATCAGATATTAGATCGTTTCTCAAGTTATCCAAACACAAAAAGGTAATTGCCATGTCTACCAAAAACCACAATAACAACAGCGTTCCTTTCGTAAAAGTTGTCTACTCTACAGTGAAAATTAATGGTAAAATTGAGCTAGTACCGATGGAATGGTACGCAGACGGGTCGGTCAAAAAAATCGAACACTAATGCTCGATCGCACTTGGCTGGCCAACTCTAATGAACTTGGGCGACCCGTCGCTTACAAAAAAACCGGTTTCTGGGCCACCGAACGATGACTTAACAGACTCTTGGTGGCACAAACCGGGTTTTTTGCGTCCAAAAGTGGTCTAGCATCGATCGCCAATCTCAGCTAATTTAAATAACTAGGTGTGTAGGAATCTCAAAGAAAAAAATATGGATGGATCGCGCCCGCAATTTTCAGTGCTGGGACTACCAGTTCACATATTAGATGATTATGCAGGTTGGCTGATGCAGCGCCTGCATCAAGGGTTAGGAAGTCACGTCGTGACGCTGAATGCTGAAATGGCGATGCAAGCCGAGCAAAATCCGGCTTTAGCAGATGTAATCCGCAAAGCGGAACTGGTGATTCCCGACGGTTCGGGAGTGGTGCTGTACTTGCGGCTGCGTGGCAAACCGGCACAGCGCTATCCGGGGATTGAATTAGCAGAATCGCTGCTGCAACAAGCGGGAAAATTGCCGGATTCGGAACCACTATTTTTCTTTGGAGGTTCCCCCGGAGTGGCGGCTGCTGCGGCCGAAAATTGGCAGCAAAAAGTTAACGGATTGTCGATTGCTTCTCAACACGGTTATCTTTCCGCAGATGAAGAGAAAGACTTCCGTGCAAGCCTCAAACAAATGCAGCCCAAACTGATTTTTGTCGGCTTGGGAGTGCCTCGCCAAGAGTTTTGGATTGCCGAACACCGACACCTTTGTCCTGATTCAATTTGGGTGGGAGTAGGCGGTAGTTTCGATATTTGGGCGGGAACAAAAGACCGCGCGCCGGCTTGGTTTTGCGACAATCATTTAGAATGGCTGTACCGGCTTTATCAAGAACCTTGGCGGTGGCGACGGATGTTGGCTTTGCCACAGTTTGCATTGAAAGCTTTGGGAGATTTTAGAGCTTAAAATCTGCCACAATAAAATAGGTTCCTCGTGAGAAGTTTAGTCCTCACGAGGAACCTATTGCCCTTAGACAATGTAAGGAGAATCGATCGGCTTTGCCCGATTAATCGCCACCAAAGTCTGGTAAATCAAAGCCGAAATCTCAGCGCGGGTAATATCCCGCTGCGGCGAAAGCCAATCGCGGGAAGGATAATTAACCACAATCTTCAAAGCAGTTGCTGTGGCGATCGCACTCAAAGCAAAATTAGGAATTTGAGAACGATCGATGTAAACTTTCAAAGAATCAGGATTGCCGCCCTTGAGTTCCAAACCGTTAACCAAAGACACGATCGCCTCACTCTTAGTCAAATTCTGATTCGGGCCGAACTTCAACCCCGGAAACCCCGCCAAAAACCCCCCCCGATTTGCCCGTTCGATCGCACTTCTCGCCCAAAAACTAGCAGAAACATCAATAAAATTTGTAGCCGGCACCCTCGGAATCGGACTAAACGCACTCACCAACAGCGCCGCATATTGAGCACGGTTTAAACTGTCATCAGGCCGAAAAGAACCGTCAGGAAAACCGCTAATTATATTCGCCGCCGCCAAAGCTTCAATAAACTTCTGTGCCCAATGTCCAGAAATATCGCTGAACACCGCACCCCCGATATTCGGATTGCCGCCGCCCTTTCTCACCGCAGCTTGCACAGCTTTAAAAGCATTCACTTTCCCGTAACCAAACCAATCGCTGCGGCCGTTGTTAGGATCGTAATTTCCCATGCGATTGCCCAACTGGGGATCGGGATCGGGATCGACAATTTTTTCAGCAGTTTGTTCGAGAATTCCCCGCACTTCCCGCGCCGTCAAACGGGGGTTAGCTGAAAGTATCAACCCTGCAACTCCAGCGACTACTGGAGTGGCGCTGGAAGTACCGCCAAAGGTATTCGTGTAGTCCCCCGAATCGTAGCCGGCAACCCCGACTCGATCGGCAGTAAACACCCCCAAACCGGGCAAATACTGCGTCACCTCCGGCGGCGTGCCGATAAATCCGGTTTCGGGCAACCAAGTTCCCGGCGGCGCGTTGTTGCTGGGGGCACAAACCGAGATGCTGGTGCCCCAATTGCTGTAAGCTGCTTTTTTGTTGAGGGAAGTGGAAGCGCTGACGGCAATTACGTCTGGGTGAACGGCAAATCCGTTTAGCCATCTAGTTTGACCGCCCAGGATGTTGTTGGGCCAGCCTTTTTCGTTAACAGTACCGTTGACGGGGCGGTTGGCATTCCCCGCCGCGAACAGAATAACGCAGCCTCTGCCGCCCCGCCCTTGGGTTGCTGCTTTGGTGATGACGGCACTCTGCCGCAAGGAAAGGGGATAATAAACTGCTGAAGACCCCCAACTGCAAGAAATGACGGCGGCACCTTTTTCGATCGCCCAATTAAATATTTTTTCGACAGAATTGTCATCGAGAAAACCACTGGTACGGATGGGCATCAGGGCGCATCCGGGGGCGACGCCGACAATGCCTTTGCCGTTCTCTTCAGCAACGGCGACGCCGGCACAACTTGTGCCGTGGTTGTCTGAGTCGGCGACTGGCATCGGGGAAGTGTCGCCGTCTTTGAAATCGATGGGTGAGACGATTTTGCCTTGGCCTTGAAAATCTGGGTGGGTGATGTCAACTGAATCGTCGGCGATCGCAATTACGATCGATCTAACTCCGCGAGTCATGTCCCAAGCTGGTTCTGCATAAATTTGAGCACCGCCGACAAGTTGGTTGCCGCCTTTGTTGTTGAGATACCACTGTTTGGGATAAAGCGGATCGCGGGGCGTGTAATGCTGCTGCGTCTCTACTAAAATGTTTGGTTCCGCTACCAGAACTTCTGGATATCTTGTCAGGCGGTTGGCAATTTTGACCGGGTTTTCTGTTGCTTGTTTTGTGACTTCGCAGACGAAGGTGTTGGGAATTCCTTCTACTGGCCGGACTATGTTTAAAGCTGCTGCATTGGCGATCGCCTTTCGCGATTGTTCGTCTACTTGTTCGCCAAATTGAATCGTAATTTGGTCGGTTAAATAAAAGAATGTACTCGGATTGTTCGCGGGGCAATAGACATGGCTGGCAAAAGCTACGGCATCGCTGGCGCGGGCTGCTTGCATTGCTGCTTCTAGGCTAGAGGGCGCAACGAGATATTCATCGAGATTGCTTTGGCCGATGCGGCGGTTGAGTTTTGCCCCAGTTGTTGCAGCCCAATCGTTTGAGGCTGATGCTATTGATGAGGGGCGGACTGTAAAACGATCGTCCGCTTTTGACAGCAGCAATTCATCGCCGCCGCGCTGCAAAATCACTGCCAGACTTTCTTCTGGAACTCCAATTCCTTGATAATTTTGGAGAGTCTCGGAGGTCGGTTTGCTTGGTTGTACCATCAGAAATGTTCCTGTTTGACTTTGATGTCTATTTATCAAACATATTTATAAGCTGTCAGGCAGGTTTTTACCATGAGGGGTTTGAAACTGTAACTAACAGCGGTAGGGTGCGCCATAAGCGCCTTACTAACTCCTTTCGTCTCACGCGAGAGAGACAAAAGTTTGTGTAGGATCGGTTTCAATCGGCGATTTTTATTCGACGGCTGAGTATTTTTTAGATAAACCACCTCACAGAAAAC
Organism: Microcoleus sp. Pol1C5; assembly: GCF_036701115.1. Taxonomy (NCBI): domain Bacteria; kingdom Bacillati; phylum Cyanobacteriota; class Cyanophyceae; order Oscillatoriales; family Microcoleaceae; genus Microcoleus; species Microcoleus sp. Pol1C5. The sequence continues at coordinate 47,472 of NZ_JAUBQE010000013.1, forward strand.
TCGTTTTGAGCTTTTCTCCCGATCGCACCCTTTGACATTTCAACAAATTTGGTTTACACTTAGCCGGTTGCGATCGCCAATGGTAAGATCGGCTCAAGCTAAATATTTTTTTAAAGCGCACAGGCGCAAAGTAATTTCATGGTATACTCTGGAACTGTTTGTTGGCTTCGCTCCACTGCCCGGATTACGATCGGGGCGATCGCAGCTTTTACCCTGTTGCAACCGCTCCCAGTCCAAGCACAACAACCTTCTGGGCCAGAGAACCAACTGCAAGTCGAACCTGCCGACGACCCCACAGACCCCAACAATCTTCGCCCTCTGACGCAAGACAGCAGTCTGCTGAGCGTCCCAGGAGGCCAGCGTTTGATGACAGAAGCCAGCAGTGCTATTTCCAATCAGAATTACGCACTGGCGACTCAAAAACTCCAAGAATCCCGCCAAATTTTCAATCAACTGTCCAACTTCTACCAACAACTGGGTAGCAGTTTTGCCGGAATTGACATCCGCTTGGCAGAAAGCCACCGCACCAAAGCTGTAGAAACAGCCCAAATGCGCGACGAAGCTACCTACCGGCTGGCGTTGGTACACCGGGCGCAAAATAAGCCCGAACTGGCTGTGCCCCTGCTGATTCAGATTATTCGATCGCAGCAGCCAACTCGCGACTTGGGCAAGAAAGCTTACCAGCAGTTACTGGAATTGGGTTTTGTGGATTCGCCCTTTCCCCGGCCTGCCAGCACTCAACCGAGCTCATCGACAAAATAGTTCCATTAAAATCTAAATTACAGCCGTTTATCAGAGAAACCAATGGTTACACCGTCTCAAGTAGCAGAAATGATTAAGGCAGGGTTGCCCGACGCTAAAATACAAGTTGAGGATTTGACTGGTGGCGGTGACCACTACCAGGCGAGAGTCGTCTCTGCAGCCTTTGAAGGAAAAAGCCGAGTACAGCAGCACCAACTGGTCTACGGCGCTCTCAAACAGGCAATGGCTAGTGAAGCCATCCACGCTTTGGGCTTGGAAACCTTAACTCCCGCAGAATGGGAAGCGAAAAGTCAAGTTGCTTAATTGTTGAGTAGCAATTGGGTATCACAAGTTTGTGCTGGTGTCAAGAGTTGCTTGAGAGACAACTGCTGCACTTACGCACGCAAACCAAAGAAACCGGGTTTTTTAACCGGAATCTATGGCTGTAACGAAAGATTTTCGTAAAAAACCCGGTTTCTGCGTCAATCAACGTTTAAAAATTTTCAAACAATATTAGGAGCTACCATGACTACAGCAGCACATGAAAGAATTGACGAGTTGGTTAAGCAAAACAAAATCATGGTATTTATGAAGGGCAATAAGTTAATGCCCCAGTGCGGTTTCTCTAATACTGTGGTGCAAATTCTCAATACTTTGGGAGTGCCTTACGAAACTGTTGATGTTTTAGCAGACCAGGAAATTCGTCAAGGCGTTAAAGAGTATTCCCAATGGCCGACAATTCCCCAAGTTTATATCAACGGCGAGTTTATTGGGGGCTCGGATATTATGATCGAGATGTATCAAAAGGGCGAATTGCAAGAAGTTGTAGAAGTGGCTTTGGCTTCTTAAATTAGACAGAAAAAACATCTCCCCGACCTCTTAAAGAAGTCGGGGAAATAACAGCAATCGCGTTTTACGTTGAATTAGGTTGTTTACTTAATTATTCGTTACCAGGCAGAGCCTGGGAACACAATGCGGTCGGCTCGACAACATCCGATTTTTAGGCTCCGAAAGTGAGGCAGAGCCTCTGGACATCGGTTCCCCAGCACGGCGAGGTAACGAGTTCAGCGCAGTACAAGTTCCCAATTCCCAATTCCCAATTCCCAATTCCCAATTCCCAATTCATCAAGGGTTTATCAAACCGAATTTGCTATTTAATAGTAGTCTGCTTCAGTTTGGGTCTGTGGCATTGCAAAATTGGAGGGGTCGTGAATGTAACGCGCTGCTTCTTCCTCTAGTCTGTGAATCAGATAGGGTTCCAAACCGTTGGAATGCCGCAGGGCTGCTAAATACCCGTCTAAGTAAAGCCGCAGGTCATCGAAGCGATAACCTCTATTCCACATTTCGACGAGGGCGTCGGTGAGTTTCTGGTAGTGCCGGATTGTTTGGGTGTCTTGTAGCATGGTGTGAGGTTGAAATCCTTTGTGGTTTGTATAATGACGGCGGGATTTAGGAATGGCCTCGATTGATGCTGAGTGGCTCAGCTTGAGGCTATTTCTAAATAAAAGTTTTTACCCTGCTCAACAGGCTACCCTCCATAAAAAATTTCACTCGTTGCAATGCAGTTGCTCGACTTTTTGCGCGCACCTAGATAATTCGCTGTGCGTTTAATGGAGTCGGGATGTTGCTGAATTTGGCGGTCAAAGTGGCTGAGTGTTCCGGCTACCGAGCGAACGGTTGGAGGAATTCTAGTTTCACTTGCGCGATTTGTCAACCTCCTGGGAGTGGGGGCTGGGTCGGGGGGATCGCTTTTAGCAGGCGGTTCGGGCATGGGGTCGATCGGCTTTACACTGTCTTATTTTCATTGTAAGCTCATCGCCATAATGATTTAACCTTTCTGCAGGCTGACCCTGCCAAATTAACCCAATCTTTAACATTTGTACCCTGGGTGTGTCCGCTGCTTTAAACGCAGCTCATGCTTGAGTAGCGATGGTTACAAAAGCTTGACAAAAGCTCTGTTAACCTTGTAGCAATTAGTGATATGGGAAGCTCGCCTCTGTGGAATCTGCAAGTATTTCAATTGTTGAAGGGAATCCGCACCTGCGATCGCTCTTGGGCTGGCATCTACAGCAAGTCGGTCACTGGGTGCACCAGTCAGCGGATATCAGTCACGCTAGGGAAATATTTTTCAGCCGCCAGCCAACCCTAGTCATTCTGGATGCCCAATTGCCGGATGGGGACGGTTTGGAATTTTGCCACTGGCTGCAACAGCAGCAGCAGTCGCTGATTTTGATGCTGTCGGCGCGGAATTCGGAATCAGATATTGTTGAAGGTTTGAAGGCGGGGGCAGACGATTACCTGACTAAACCCTTTGGGATGCAAGAATTTATGGCGAGGGTGGAAGCTCTGATGCGCCGTAACCGCACGATGATACCGCCGGCGACGCTGGAGTGCGGGCTGCTGAAAATTGATTTGGTGCAGCGCCGAGTCAGGTTGTACGAGGAACATATTGAGCTGACTCCCCAAGAATTTAGCCTGCTGTACGTGCTAGCCCAAGCTGGAGGAGTGCCGCTGTCGCGCTCGGATTTGCTGCGTCGCGCCTGGCCCGATGCTATTGATAACCCCCGGACGATCGACACTCACGTACTCTCTCTGCGTAAAAAAATCGAAATCGACCCGCGACAGCCGAGCCTGATTCAAACTGTGCGGAATGTCGGCTACCGACTGAATCTGGAGTTGTTGAATGGGAATCAACGGCTTTCTCCGCTGGTACCCGGAGCTGTGAGTTCTTAGACTACGATCGGGCTATAAGTCGGATTTTATTTTGGGAATTGATTGGCGATCGCATCTGTTTTCGCAGCCATAATAAAATCATTGCGGTGCAGTCCAGAAATCGCGTGAGTCCACCAAGTAACGGTAACTTTTCCCCACTCGGTTAACAGTGCGGGGTGATGTCCTTCGGTTTCTGCTGCTTCGCCGACGCTGTTTGTAAAGGCGATCGCACTTTTGAAATCCGGGAATTCGTAGGTGCGTTCTATTTGGGGAATGCCATTTTTTTCGATTAAATTCCAGTCGGGAATTTGAGGTTTTAGCTGGACAATTTCGTAAGCTGTGAGGCGGGGAGAGTTTGGGTGGCAGGCGGCACAGCGTTCTTTTGCTAAAGGTTCCATAAATTGCTTGTTAGCGAGAAGATGCTACAAGATATTATAGACATTTTCTAATCGCAGCAAGTAGCTGGGTGCAATGTAACTAGCAAAAGAGGCAGAGGCGATCGCTGTTTTGCTCAGAAGTTATAACACCCGTTTCATGTTATTATAATATGCTAATCTGATTTTGAGGATAAATTTTACTAGACTAAAAGTTTGTTTGTAAAGTTCAATTCACGATCGGGGGATAGTCCTTTTTTACCTATACTGATTAAAAGAGCGATCGCACTTTCGAGTTAACATCCTGAGTGAATTTTCTTGTGGGGTGTCCCGCCCGCCGATAAGCAACAGGCTTTCCGGCCTGTTCCACAAATAATAAATTTTCTTGTGGTTTAGCAACAGGCTTTCCGGCTTGTTCCACAAATAATAAATTTTCTTGTGGGGTGTCCCGCCCGAACAGTCTTTCCGGCCTGTTCCACATTAGATGCACCACTGTTTACTCACTTTCTTCTTCAACTTTTTCTACATCAATCGCCGTTTTCTTGAAAGGACAATCCTTACAAGAATAGAGTTTCGATACTTCCTCGCTGTTTAAAGTTTGTTCGAGAGGGCAACGCGACACTTCCTCTTGATTTTTGTCAAAGCAGAGGTGGAAACCTACTAACCCAAAAGTCAACACTAGCCCCGCCCAAGAGTTGAAGGCACCGACTACAGTACCGACAATCGCCTCTCCAATCATCCATTGATGCTGTTTTGATAACTTCATAAACCATTTCCAACTCAACTAAATTGAGTGTGGAATTTCGGGATAACCGAAGTCAAAGAATGGCTGCAACTGTGCTACAATCGGCATTAGGGATATTCGGGACGGTCATTCGGTATCGGGAATCCCGAAACTTTCCCGAAACTTTTTTTAGCAACTTACTTTTAAAAGCTATGCCCAATCAGGGAGAAGGCGAGAAGTCTTGGCAGCGAGTCAAGGATTTGGTGGAGGCGCTGCTAGATTATGCGTTAAACAATACAAATCGCATCTCTAATCTCCACGCCGAATGGATAGGTGAGACTACCGACTTGCACGTCACGGCGAAGCTGGAAGCCCTGCGCCACTTGCTGAAAGATAGAGGCAGCTTCAAACCAAATAAGACAACATCTGACGATCAAGTTAAAAAGTATATCGGTGAGGTACTTAATGATGTACTCGAAAAAAAGCTGAAAATTCTGAAGAATCACATCCCGGAGTCGGCAAGGCGGGGCAATCCAAATAAGAATTTTACTCTGAAGCTGTGGAGTAAAGAGGACAAAGCAAAGAATTTAGAAGAGTTGGCAAAAGTGTGGGGCGGTGCACCCGATATCAGTATTCAGATAAATAGCCGGCAAAATAGTGAGGGCAAAACCGAGAGTAATGCTGCGGCAGATGTCCCTCCCGACAAAGTAATTAGGGTGGCTTTTTCTCAGATGCCTGAGTCGGTGCCTGTGTGGAAAGGGCGGGATGAATTGATGGCAAATTTAACCGCAAAATTAGTAGAACTTCTGCCGGATGGAACTTCGCCGCCGAAGGTATTGGCGATTATCGGGCAAGGCGGTATGGGCAAAACGAGTTTGGCGATTAAACTTGTAGAAGGATTGGGGGTAAATTGGCAACAGTCGGTTTCTCAAGCAGGGAAAAGTTTACTGGCTGGCGGTTATGAGTGCGTGATGTATTTCAAGGCACTGGAGGGAACCAGTTTTGATGATGTGGCTGGGTTTCTATTAAATGAAGGTTTGGGGATTCCGGGCGCAGCAGAGTTGAAGAAGCCAGAGGAAAAGATTGCAAAAATTATGGTTGGTTTGCAACAAACTCGCTGTCTTTTGGTACTCGACAACCTGGAATCTATTTTGCATCCTGCTGTTGATGCGGGAAATCCAGACATTTTGGCTGCGGCGCAGGTACATCGAGCAATTTCACCGGATTGGGGTAAGTTGCTGAATGCTTTGGTTTATCAGCAGCACCAATCGCAAACGATTTTAACCAGCCGGGAAGTGCCTGCGGATTTGGCAGATACCCGCTATCCGGGGTTAGCACCGGATTCGGAATTGGTGCATATAGAAGTGTTGCCAGGTGTGGATGTGGCGGCGGGTGTGGAGATTTTGCGGCAGCGACAGTTGACTGATAAATTAGCTGATTTGCAGTGGATATCTCAGCGGGTTGAAGGTCATGTTGTTTTATTCACTCTATTGGCATCTCTTGGCAAGGGAAAACCGGGATATTTGCGGAAGCATCCTGAATTGGTAACGAAAAATGCAGAACCGATGTTGCGAGAACAACTAACAAGGCAAAGTGCAGCGGCAAGAGATTTACTGCGTCGGATGTGTGTTTTGCGAGTGCCGATAGATGTGAGAGGTTTAACTTTTTTGCGGCTGTATGCGGATGAGGTTGAAAAAGATCCCCGCTTTGAAGTAGCAGCAATATTAGAAGAACCTGCGGAATTTACAGACGCAGAAATTAGCGAGACAGCAGCAATTGTAGAGCGATTAGTCGGTGCGAGTTTGGTGCAGAGTCGTTATGACGAGGAGAAATGTGAGCATTTTTATGATTTGCACCGGGTGATTGAGGAGTTTTTGCAAAGGGAATATAGAGATGAACTGCCAAAGCTGCTGGAAAGTGTTTATAAGTTTTACTGCACTGGTAAAAATGTGAACAATCCTCAAAGTTTAGAAGATTTGCAAGCTGTTCTAGAAGCTCAACATTTTGCCTTTAGGTTGGGCAACTATCCCGAAGCTTACTACTTAATCCCAGATAAATACTTAACAATGTGGGGATACTGGAATTTATCAAAAGAATTGTACGAGCAAATATTACCTTATGTTGAAGGCGATCTACGTTCCTATTGTTTGATAGAGATAGGTGGAATGCATTGCCTTTTTGGGAATTTGGGTTTAGCAGAAAAATATGGTAAGGATGCCCTAGCCATCGCAGAAGAAGAAGATAATAAGAACCGCATAGTATCTTCTTGGGCCTTGTTGGGAAATATCGAGCGAAATCGTGGCAATTGGGATGAAGCAGAGAAACTGTATCGGCAATGTTTGGAAGTTGAAACAGAATTAGACAATCGCTCGGGCATAGCATATTCTTGCGGAGTATTGGGAGATATCGAGCGCAATCGCGACAATTGGGATGAAGCTGAGAAACTCTACCGGCAATCTTTGGAATTGAGAACAGAATTGGGCAATCGCCAAGGGATGGCAACTTCGATCGGCTGTCTGGGAGAAAATGAGCTCGCTAGAGGCAATCTAGATACAGCAGAACAACTGCTAACAGAAGCATTAGGAAAAATGCAAAAACTGGGGATGACTTGGAATATTGCCGAAACTAACTACGATTTAGCACGACTTGAGCGAAAGCGCGGCAACACAGAAGTTGCTCAACAACATTACGATACAGCACATCAAATTTTTCAACAATTGGGAGCCGCCAAGGAGTTGGAGAGAATCGATCGAGAATGGCACTGCACCGATTAGAACAGGGATATCGGATTGAAGGAGGCGATATTTGCTAACAACAAACACCTCAAACATTCAGTCCGGCAGGGGTTGAAACCCCTGCCGGACTTCGCGAGAAAGAAACAGCCCTGGGGGGTGAGGGGGAATCTGGTGCTTAGGCAATATCAACCGATAACTTTCTTAATCAAATCCAACTTACCCTTATAGGGAGCATACCGCCATTTCAAGTCAAGCCAAAATGATTTTTGCAGCACGCTTTTGTAATGAGAAAAAGTATCAAAAGTCGCTTTGCCGTGATAACTCCCAATCCCGCTGTCGCCAACTCCCCCAAAAGGCAAACTTGTCACCCCGTAGTGCATTACAGTATCATTTATGGAAACTCCCCCAGAGGAAGTTTCCCGCAAGACTCGCTCTTGTTTTTCTTTATCCTTCGAGAACAAATACAATGCTAAAGGTTTGGGACGGGCGTTGATTTGGGCGATCGCCTCCCCCAAATCATCATACTCTAAAACTGGCAAAATCGGCCCAAAAATCTCATCCTGCATCACAGGCGAATCCCAGGAAACATTATCTATAACTGTCGGTGCAATATATCTATCTTCCGGCTTAACTTTCCCGCCGGCAACAATTTCTCCGTCTTTAATAAACGCACTCAAACGTTCCAATTGCCACTGATTGATAATTCGGGAATAGTCGGGACTTTTCTGCGGATCGTCGCCGTAAAATCCGTGAATTGCTGTTTTAATTGCCTGCATCAAATCGGGTTTAACTTTTTTATCAACTAACAGGTAATCGGGAGCGATACAAGTTTGACCGGCATTGATAAACTTGCCCCAGGCAATGCGTTTAGCAGTGTATTCAACTTGAATATCTGAGTCTACAATGCAAGGACTTTTGCCGCCTAATTCTAATGTGACAGGTGTCAGGTGTTTGGCTGCGGCTTCCATCACTATTTTACCGATTTTTGTGCCGCCTGTAAAGAAGATGTGATCGAATTTTTCCGCTAATAATTGTTTGCTGATTTCGACTCCTCCTTCCACGGCGGCTACGTAGGCGGGATCGAAGGTTTTGCTAATCATGTCGGCGACAACTTCCGACGTGTGCGAGGCGATTTCTGAAGGTTTGAGGATGGCGCAGTTGCCGGCGGCGATCGCCCCGACCAAGGGTGATATCATTAGCTGAAATGGGTAATTCCAAGGCCCGATGATTAAAACTACCCCCAAAGGTTCTGGGTAAATGCGGGCCGATGCTGGGAATTGATCGATCGAAGTAGGCACTTTTTTCGGCTTTGCCCAAGATTTTACATTTTTGATGGCATAATTAACTTCTGCGATCGCAGCAATTTCAAAATAAGCCTCGTACTCCGGCCTGTTCAAATCAGCCTTGACAGCATCCACAATCCGTGATTGATTGGAGGCGATCGCACTTTTGAGATTCTTGAGTTGTTCGATCCGAAAATCCACATCCTTAGTTTTCCCAGTCGCAAAAAATTGTCGCTGCTGCTGGATAATATCGCTGACTCTGATTACCATATTTATTGCTCCATGTCTATCAATAAATGTTACAGCAGGAAAACGCAACTTGCGTAAAGTGCGATCGGTGTTAAAGCGCAGAGTTATTGAAGAAGTCTGCGATATGGGCTTTATGCTATAACTTATAAGGTATTAAGTGTAGATTTTTAAAGTGAGTTAAGTCATGAAAATCTCTAAGAACGATTTTTTTTTCTATTCCTGCTGGCTGCTTTGCTTGCTTGCAGTAGCAGGATGTACCTCTAAGCCCCAAAAGCAAGTTGTCATCTGCTCAAAAGACTTTACCGAACAAGTCATCCTCGCAGAAATTTTAGCACGCCATATCGAAGCTAAAACAGATATCAAAGTAGAACGAGAACTGAATCTCGGAGGTTCGCTTTGCCATCAATCCCTAACAGCAGGTAAAATCGATTTGTACGTCGAATACACGGGTACTGCTTACGCCAACCTGCTCAAACAAAAACCGATTTCTGACCCCAAAAGAGTCCTCGATTACCTCAAACAAGAATATCCCAAACAGTTTAAAGCTGAGTGGACGGAACCGCTGGGCTTTAATAACAGTTTTGCGATTATTGTGCGGGGAGATGATGCCAAAAAACTCAATTTACAAACTCTGTCACAACTTGGGAAAGCTGCACCTAACCTCCGGGCTGGTTTCGGCCCAGAATTTAACGAGAGAGAAGATGGATTTCCCGGATTGGCTAAAACTTACGGGATTAAGTTTCGAGAACAACCGAAGGAGTTGCTGTTAGGATTGCTTTATCAAGCGCTGCAACAAAAAGAAGTAGATGTGATTGCTGGTAATACGACGGACGGTTTGATTCAAAGTTTAGGTTTAGTAGTTCTCAAAGATGACAAGAACTATTTCCCGCCCTACGAAGCAGTTCCGGTTGTGCGATCGCAAATTTTGGAAAAATACCCGGAATTGCGTCCAGTCCTCGCAGAATTGGGCGGCAAAATCTCCGAGGAAGATATGCGACGACTCAATTATCAAGTTGATAAGAAACAGCAAGAAGCTGGAGAAGTAGCCCAGGAGTTTTTGCAGCAAAAGCTGGGCGAGTCAAAGCCAGTAAGTCCGCCCAAATAAAGGCTTTCATTTTTCTGCCTGTTTGCTGAACCCTATTGTGGTTAGCTATACTATTAGTTAGACTCATATAAATAAATGAAGGTAGAAAGCTATGAGAACTGTCAAAACTGCTATCTCATTGCCAGCATCTTTATTTGAACAAGCCGAAGCATTAGCTGGCGAAATGCAAATTTCTCAGAGTTTTTTGATCGAAATAGCCCTTGAAGAATTTATCCGCCGCCGCGAAAATCAACAACTGTTAGAAAAAATTAATGCTGCTTGCGAAGCACCTTTCTCTGAAGAAGAACAAGTTTTGCTTCGCAAGATGAGTCGCTCTCATCGCAGGCTGGTGGAAGGTGAATGGTAATCAATATTTTCCAAGCTGCAAAACAGGAGCTTTTATCGCTTCAATCTGGGACTCGGCAACTTCAACGGTAATTGCTTCGATATTGAAACCCTCTAAGCTATAACCGTCTTCTTCACCTTCCGGCATCTGGTAGTGTTCAACGATAGTTGCTGTATCACCTTTTTTTAGGCCATACTTAGGAATGTCTTCTCGCAATGCTACCTGTGAAAACAGTTCAAATTTCATGGGGCTTAACCTCTTGTCAATCAGGAACTAATGTAACAAATCTGGTTTCGGATGGAGTAACAATCCAAACGGTTTTAACTTGTAAAATCGTACCGTTTGGACCTGTTAAACTGCCTTTAATCATGTACTTTTGACCGTATCTGGTGTTTTCCATTGGCTCCGCTTCCAGGGGAAGTATCTGGCTTCTTAAATCTCGATCGAGCTGTTGCCAGTTTTCTATGCTGTAACCACCTCGATCGAGAAACTGAGATTTGTCGTCTTTAGGAAGCCGGATTAATAAATAGTTGGTCAGCTTTGCTGAAGGAATAACCGAGTTAAGGCTGAGTTTTGCCATAGGAAGACTTTTCTCTTAAGTCCCTTCACTCAGCCTCCGCAAATTCAAAATATCGCTCATCTTTTTAATTTGCATACAAGTGCGCTCGAACTGTTGTTTATCCTGGATATCCATGCACAAGTCAATTAAGGCCGGCAATCCGGGATATGTTTTGACTTGAGCGCTGCGGACGTTTACTTGGTTGTCCTTCAAATGCGATAAAACATCATTGAGAACTCCCACTCGATCGAGGGCTTCAATTTGAATGTTAACCGGATAAGTGTTGGGTCGAGATTCATTGCGGTTGCTGGAATTCCAACTCACAGGAACCAACCGATCCCCAGGTACGCTCTCAACATTTGAACAGCCTTGCCGGTGAATCGAAATTCCGCGAGTGCGAGTCACAACTCCAATAATTGATTCCCCAGGAATCGGACAGCAACAGCCGGATAAATGGTAGAGCAATCCCTCTACACCTGCGATGGGCGATTTGCTAGGAGACGAACTAGGTAAAGGTTTCGGTGCCGTCGATGCAGGTATTAGCTGGGGCACTTCGTGGGTTCCTGCGGGAGCAGCTTCAATTTTTTGCTGCACTTTTACTAAATCTCGCAGTCGATTTACTACGAGATTTAGGGTGACTTCGCCGTAGCCCAAACCGGCAATTAAATCTTCGACGCTGTGGTAGTTGCAGCGCTGAGCCACAGACTGCATGGGTTCAGATTTTAGCAAAGATTCCAAGCCATTTTTACCTAATTCTTTTTCCAGCAATTCCCGGCCGCGAGCGAGATTTTCATCTCGATGCGATCGCTTCAACCACTGGCGAATTCGGTTTTTTGCTCCGTTTGTCTTGACAAAATTCAGCCAGTCGGAACTCGGATGACCATTTTTTTGGGTCAAGATTTCTACAATATCGCCGTTCTTTAAAACCTTGTCTAGTGTTACCATCCGCCCGTTGACTCTCGCACCGGTGCAGCGATTGCCAATTTCTGTGTGAATGCGGTAAGCAAAATCTACGGGAGTTGATCCGCTATTGAGAGCAATCACGTCTCCGTTAGGAGTAAAAACGTAAATATCTTCGTCGAATAAGTTGTCCTTAATACTTTGTAAATATTCGCGATCGTCTTTGAGGTCGCTTTGCCATTCTAGGAGTTGTCGCAGCCAAGTAAATTTTTCGTCGTCGCCGGTAACTGTTGTGTTAGAACCGCCCGTTTCTTTGTATTTCCAGTGGGCGGCAATGCCGTATTCTGCAATGTGGTGCATTGCTACAGTGCGAATTTGCACTTCGATGGGGCGGCCGCTGGTTCCGATTACTCCGGTGTGCAAAGATTGGTAGCGGTTGGCTTTTGGTAAACCGATATAATCTTTAAAGCGGCCGGGAATCGGGCGGAAAGAATCGTGGACGATCGCCAAAGCCCGATAACAGTCATCATTGGTTTCTACGATGATCCGCACCGCCGCAATATCGTACACTTGCTTAAACCCTTTTTGGCGGCGCTGCATCTTCGCGTAAATCCCGTACAAATGTTTGGGACGGCCGCTAACTTCGTAGCATTTAATGCCTAAATTGTCAAGCCTTTCTCGCAAACAATCTGTGACTTCTGCGAGTTGAGTTTCTCGATCGGCCCGCTTCTCGGCCACCAATTCCTGAATTTCGCGGTAAGCTTCGGGTTCCAGGTATTTAAACGCTAAATCTTCCAATTCCCACTTAAAGCGGCCAATACCCAAACGGTTCGCTAGGGGAGCAAAAATATCTCGGGTTTCTAGGGCAATACTGCGCTGCTTTTCTTCGGACAAATGCTCCAAAGTCCTCATGTTGTGCAGCCTGTCTGCGAGTTTGACGACAATGACGCGAATATCTTTAGCCATTGCTAGGAACATTCGGCGGAAATTTTCCGCAAGGCGCTCTGTTTTGCTAGAAAAATTAAACTTAGAAAGCTTGGTGACCCCTTCAACCAACTGTCGCACTTCCGCCCCGAACCGCTGTTCTATTTCTTCGAGAGTAATATCTGTATCTTCAACAATGTCGTGGAGGAAGCCGGCGGCAATCATGACGTTGTTGCCGCCCATATACCGCAGTATTCCAGCCACAGCTACCGGATGGCAAATGTAAGGTTCTCCAGATTTGCGGTACTGTCCTTCGTGCAAGTCGCGGGCAAATTCAAAGGCCCGACAAATTAAGCTGTCGTCAGTCGAACAATTCGGGTTAGGGTCCCCATCAGGCTGCGATCGATTATTCAGGCATTCTTGCAGCCAATCGGGAACTACGGCAGGATCGATCGAAGGAGAGGGAGTCAGAGTGTTCGCGTTCATGGGGTACACCTTTAAAACTTAGAAATACAAATGGTTAAAAGCCGGTTTCCGGTTGAATTGCCGAAATTATGTGTTTAGCTATACTAAACTAATTGAATGCCACAATTTGCAATTCAAAAAAATAGTCGATTTTTCTCAAACTATACCTATGTAATCCGGAGTCGCCCCCCCTCGGAGGTAGGAAAATATAGTGACACCACTGCCGCCGCCGCAGTCTGTCGATCGGGGAAAATCCGGTAAAATCAGCAGATTTGGGCGGTAGCCGTTGAGGTTGCGGGGGATCGGCATTTACCGGCAACGCTAAACAAAAAGCAGCAGCCAGAAGGGTAGAGTTAGGGCAGAAAATCGAAAAAAGTTCTCACAAAACAGGGAATTGCTCCAAAAACGCACGGCTTCCCTCCATATGAGCAAACTTAAGTAAGTATCTACTTTGATTATAAATACAAATTTCTTTACAAAATCATGATATTGTCCGAAGACCGCCGCCAGTGCTACCAAAAATTACAGCAAGCACTAGAACAACTACAAAGAACTGCTGCACAGGATAATCTGGATCGGGCCGCGCTGGCGATCGAATACACAAAAGTGCAACAATTTTTCGGAAACCAAATTATGAGAGCCGAAAGCGATGACTTAGACGCCTCAGAAACACCCCCAGAGCAGTCCTATTTGACGGAAATTCACAAGCAACTGCGGTTATTGGGGACAGATGTCACGTTTTTGCAAGCGTCGCGCCAGCCAGCGACAGCAAAGGCGAGGCAAACTGGGGCGATCGCGCGGCTTAACACGCTAATTGGCTACTGTGGCGCGCTGCTGCAAAAAAATTCTGGTTCTTCAGGGCCCGCCCAGATACAGAATTAATAATTGAATTAACAGGGAATTAATAAGGCAAGGAGAAATAAAGCGGTGGAATGTCCAAAATGTAAACATCCCAATTTAGAAGGCGGTACCTTAGCCGGCCGTATGTCGGTGCAGTGGTGTCCCAACTGTTACGGTATCTGGATTCCAGGCAGAGAATACGAAGCTTGGCAAAAAGAGCAGAGCCAGTGGTACAACAAATCCGAGAAGCCGGATGCGACAGGGACTCTCGGCATAGAATTCACCCCGTCTGTCTACGACAGCAAAGCAGCGCTGTGTCCCGAAGACGGTCACTATCTGTCGCGGGCGAAAGTTCCTTTCAGCAGAGTGCCCTTTTACATAGAGCGCTGTATGTTGTGCGGGGGCATTTGGTGCGATAACGGCGAGTGGGACATTCTCGAAAGTCTGGGATTCCACACCGAGATTGACAAGATGTTTTCTCCGAATTGGCAAGCTAAGGCCCGCGTGCAAGAACTCGCCTCTCGCGAACGTCAAGTGCTGACTGAAAAGCTGGGGCCGGATATCGCCGGATATGTGTTGGAACTCGCGGAAGTTTTAGCAGACCATCCTCACGCAGATTGTGCCGCTACTTACATACTGCGGAGAGCTGAGTTGAAGCGAAAGGAAATTTAGTCTGTTGGCTGTTGACAGTTGACTGTTGATGGTTGACTGTTAACGGTTGACTGTTGTTAGTAAGCGGTTGGTCGGTTAATGATGTAGTGATAAAATCTTTGTTTGTAGCAATTTCTATTGGTATTTACAAACTGTGGACGGTTGACTGTCAACGGTTGACTGTTGACAGTTTTTAGTAAGTGGTTGGTCGGTTAATGATGTAGTGATAAAATCTTTGTTTCTAGCAATTTTTATTGGTATTTACAAACAGCATATCGGTATCTTGCCAATCACTAATAAGCCCTGAAAAATACTAATAACTAACAACTAGCCGCTAGTATATTGATAAATAATAAATAGCAACAGACAACAGTCAACAGACAACAGACAACAGACAACAGTTAACAGACAACAGACAACAGACAACAGACTAAGGACTAAGGACTAATGACTAATGACTCTTCTCTATTTTCAGTTGACAATCTGCGAGTAGCTTATCCTCAGCGGCGAGGCCAATCCGGTTGGGCCGTTGACAGGGTTTCCCTGACGCTGAAACCGGGGGAAAAGCTCGGATTAGTTGGGGAGTCTGGCTGCGGTAAGTCAACTTTGGGAAGGGCGGCGATGCGGTTGCTGCCGGATTCAACGCTCATTGAGGGGCGAGTTAGTTTTGCTGGAGAGTCAGTGTTTGATATGAATGCTTCGCGGCTGAGACGGTTTCGGGGCGAAGCTGTAGCATTGATTTTTCAAGATCCGATGACTCGTCTCGATCCTTTGATGACTGTAGGAGAACATTGCATCGAGACTTTGCAAGCTCACCGACCGAATTTGGATCGCAAGCAAGCTAAGAAACGGGCGATAGAAACTCTGGAAGCTGTGAAAATTCCCGCGTCTCGCTGGTCCCAATTTCCCCACGAATTTAGCGGCGGAATGCGGCAAAGAGTAGCAATTGCTTTGGCTCTTTTGCTCGATCCCAAATTAATTGTGGCGGACGAACCGACTACAAGTTTGGACGTAACTGTAGCTGCTCAGATTTTGCAGGAATTAACCAGACTTTGTGAGGAACGGGGAACGGCTATTTTGTTGATTTCTCACGATTTGGCGATGGTGGCTGAGTATTGCGATCGCATTGCGGTGATGTACGGCGGTAAAGTCGTAGAAACAGGGCCGGTGCAAAACGTGTTTGAAAAGCCGCAGCACGAATATACTCGATCGCTCCTCAAAGCAGCTTTGCACATTCAAGCCGATTCTGAAAAAGGGTTAGCATTCGAGGAAATCAGGACTGAAGTCGTTACTGCAAACTCAACAAATTCGCCTCTTTTGACAGTGACGAATTTGCAGCAACACTACAGTTTAGAAAGCAATTTATTAGATCAGTTGTTTTCCAGGAATCGCCAGGTAATTAAAGCAGTAGACGGCGTTAGTTTAGAGCTACAACGGGGAGAAACCCTAGGGCTGGTAGGGGAGTCTGGCTGCGGCAAAAGTACCTTGTCACGCACGATTTTGCAGCTAATTACCGCGACTGGCGGCAAAGTGGAATTTCAAGGAATAGATATCACTGCCCTGAACCGCGATGCTGTGAGGAAGCACCGCCGCGAAATGCAAATGATCTTTCAAGACCCCCACGCTTGCCTCAATCCGATGATGACTGTCGGGCAAAGTATTGCTGACCCTTTATTTATTCACAAATTAGCTAATGGTAGCGAAGCTAAAAAACAAGTAATCCAAATGTTAGAGCGGGTGGGTTTAACTCCGGGGGAGGATTTCTTTCGCCGCTATCCGGGGGAATTGTCAGGAGGACAACAGCAGCGAGTTTCGATCGCCCGCGCTTTGATTACTCGGCCGCAACTGATAATTTGTGACGAACCCGTGAGTATGCTGGATGCCAGCGTGCAGACTCAAGTATTAGAACTGATGTTGGAGTTGAAGAAGGAATTTAATTTGACTTATCTGTTCATTACGCACGATTTGTGGGTGGCGAGATTTTTTTGCGATCGCATTGCGGTAATGAATGCTGGAAAAATTGTTGAAATCGGTAAGACTAGGGATATTTTTACTAATCCGCAGGACCCTTATACTCAGCAATTATTGCAGGCAGCTCCTTTACTGGCTCGAACTCAATAGAAAGGTATAAAATTGGGGCCATCTAATTTCTGTCACGAGCTTCTAGATGGATTTCGGAAATTTCCGGTTAAATTCGCTAAAGTGAAGGGATACTTTTCAAATCATTCCACCGACACCAAGCACGATATGGCAGAATCTGACCTAGGCAGTTTTGCGGTGGCACCCGAAGCCTCATTCGCGATCGCACAAGATGAAGACACTGAGATCGATCGTCCGACGGTAACTCGGTCGTCAGCATACAACAACTGGTCTGCCGACGATCCAGTGGGAGCTTTGTTCAAGGAAATGGCTCGGTATCCTCTACTGACAGCAGCCGAAGAAGTAGAGTTGGCGCGTCGCGTTCAAGAATTGGTAGCCCTGGATGAACTAGAACAGCGTTTGCAGCAGGAATTAGGCAGAGTACCGACAAAAGCTGAACTCGCAACGGCTTTGGGGATAAGCGAAACTCAACTGCAACAGCTTCGCCACCAGTGTCAGTCGGCGAAACGGAAAATGATCAGCTCGAATTTGCGCTTGGTTGTTTCGATTGCCAAACGCTATCTTAATCGGGGCGTGCCTTTTCTCGATTTAATTCAGGAAGGAGCTTTGGGTTTGAATCGGGCAGCCGAAAAGTTCGATCCGGAGAAGGGTTACAAGTTTTCTACTTATGCCTATTGGTGGATTCGCCAAGGAATTACCCGGACAATTGCCAATCAAGGGCGGACGATTCGCTTGCCTGTTCACATTGTCGAACAGTTAAATAAACTCAAAAAAGTTTATCGAGATTTGAAGCGTTCTCTTCAACGCAATCCAACTGAAACTGAACTTGCTAGAGAAATGCAAGTTTCTTGCGAACAGCTTCGCTACCTCCAGCAAGTACGCAGGCAATCTTTGTCTCTCAACCACCGCATCGGCTCAGAAGAAAGTTCGGAACTTTTGGATGTTCTCGAAGATAACGCGACGCAATCTCCCGAAGCTCAGATGAATGAGATGATGATGCGCCAAGATATTTTGGAGGTGTTGGACAGTATTTTGACGGAGCGGGAAAAAGAGATTGTTGCTATGCGTTACGGTTTGCTGACCGGCGAACCTTACACTTTAGAAGAGGTCAGCAGTTTGTTCAATTTGTCCCGCGAACGAGTCCGTCAAATTCAAAATAAGGCAATGCGAAAGCTGCGTCGCCCTCAAGTGACGGAACGATTGAAGGGCTGGTTGAAATAAGCAAAAAAAATTGAGTGGGCATTTTGAAAAATCTTAAAATTATTGTGGGGGACACTCCGACCCTGCCGTATATATGCTGATTCAATGGGGAAAAACTTAATTAAAAATTACAAATTAAAAATGTCTTGATGTGGTATTTTTAATTCTTGATTGTCGCGTACTACTTACTTATTTATGTCTTCTGAGGTAATTTTGCGTCCAGCTACCCGCGCCGACGTGCCGGTGCTGTTTGATTTGATTAAAGCTTTAGCTGAGTACGAAAAATTATCTCATGCCGTTACTGGCAATGCCGTTGATTTGGAGCATCATTTGTTTGGCGATCGACCTTTTGCTGAAGCGATTTTAGCCGAGTGCGAAAATCGAGTTGTGGGCTGGGCGCTGTTTTTTTACAATTATTCTACTTTTTTGACTCAGCCGGGAATTTATTTGGAGGATTTGTTTGTGATCCCTGAGTTTCGAGGGCGGGGAATTGGCAAGTCTTTGATAGTTTATTTAGCGCAGTTGACGGTTGAAAGGGGCTGCGGGCGTTTGGAATGGAGCGTTTTGGATTGGAATGAATTGGCGATCGGATTTTACAAGGGTATCGGTGCTGATGTGATGCCCGACTGGCGGATCTGCCGGGTTGCGGGCGAGTCTTTGGCAACTTTGGCATCGAAGTAATTCAGGGCCGGCTAGAAGCCCACCCACAAAAAATTCATCTGTTGTGGAACAGGCATCTTGCCTGTGTGTGGAACAGGCATCTTGCCTGTTAAGCTAAAAGGCCGCACTCCGGTTAATTAATACCGACCTACTTAAGTGGCAAAAATATAGGAAAATTTAAGTAACAGTAGATTGTGATTGAGAGAGTAGATCGTGATTATTTGGGTAAACGAGCAAATCGATCCGTCGGGCATTCTTTATTCTTGCATTGCTTGTTGCGATGAAAGCCAAGCGAAGGATTGCCACGAATCTTTTGAGAAGAATTTGACGGCAGAGCAAAAACAGCAGGGCTGGGTTGCTACTTTGCGGACTGTTAGTTCTTGGGATGAGGTGCCTGTTAATGCTTTGAAATTGAATTAATGAGTGCAAGTCATTAGCAGCTTTAGTGTCGCCCTGTTTCGGTTCGAGAGAAATGGCAGGAAAACGTGGGACATCAGTTCGTCCAAGGCAAGATAGCTCGATCGCACATTTTTCAAATTACAAGAGGTTTGGTAAATGTGAAGGTAAAAAGCTGCAATCTTTTGGGACTGCGAGTCTGAAAATAGTGTCCTGCAAGATGCGGGAATGTGGGCAAAAATTTTTGGGTCTGGAGTGCTACCAACACCCTAGGACGAAAAAGCGTGCAAGTGCGATCCTCTTCGAGGGTTCCGCTAACGAAAATTCCCATTTTTCAAATGGATTTTACCATTATTATTAATAGATAAAGGCATTTCAAATTGTCAAGTTAAATTTTTATGATTGAAACCTTATTTCACGCTTATACGCCTCTAGTTATCTGGACTGGCTTGGGACTGCTGCTGTTTCGGTACATCCCAGTTGATTTTCCCAAGCTGCTGAGCCACTTTCTTTTCTGGATTGGGATACCGCTGCAAATTCTAGTTTTAGCCCGTCAAAGCGATTTTTCGGGTGCTGTGGGATTCACGCCGGCGATCGCCATATTCGTGTTATTTCTGAGTACGAGTTGTGCTTGGCTGACTTGGGTATTATTGCGTAGGCTGAGTGCGGCCCATATCAAAAAGCCCTATTTTCAGGGCAAAAATTCTCTGGTTAACTTATTTTTATTAAATTTTAATTCCCTGAAGAGATCGAGCCAAGGCAGTTTTCTCCTAGCTGCGATGTTAGGGAATACGGGATTTGTTGGATTAGCAATTACCCCGTCTATCATCAGCACCGATAACAACAACTGGGCTGTCTTGTACAGCGTCACTAATAACGTTATTGGAACTTATTGTTTTGGTGTATTTATTGCTAGCTATTTCGGGAACTCCGAGCAAAAAAATCACTGGTGGACTCAGATCCGGGACGTGCTGACAGTTCCCGCCCTGTGGGCATTTTTAATTGGTTTTTATACTAGAAACATCCCCCTGCCCGAAACAGTGGAATCGGGATTGCAGACTGCTGTTTGGGTGGTAATTGCCAGTGCTTTGCTGCTGGTTGGCATCCGGCTGAGGTCTATTAAGAAATGGGAAAGTTTTGAACTGGCTTTAATCCCCTCGCTGTTAAAAGTAGTAATTGTACCGGTGCTGATCGGATTGGGTGCTAGTTATTTCGGATTGAGTGGCGATCCGAGGTTCGTGTTGGTGTTGATGTCGGGAACGCCCACAGCTCTTTCAGTGCTGATTTTAGCAGAAGTCTACGAGCTCGATCGCGATTTGTTAGCTAGCAGCATCGCCATCACTTCTGTCGGGTTGCTGTTGATGCTTCCGCTGTGGTTAGCTGGGTTTAGTTAATATTAGCTAAAATTTCAAATCAGATTGCTCTAAAATTTCGCAGTACAATCAACAATAGCTGCACGGAAAAGACTATGAATGAGATAATAACCGCTACAGGTTTGCCTCCTGCATTCCCCGACCATACCCAACTGCCAGACGAAGACGGTACATTTGTGAAAAATTTTCAGGAGCATCCCCAGAGCATCATTCTGACAGATTCGATCGGGCCGGTTGTAGAGCGACTGCATCCAGATGGACAATATGCGATCGGGCAAGATTGCGGCATTTACTGGCGAGAAACTGACCCGCCAGAGCGAGGTGCAGAAGCACCGGATTGGTTTTACGTGCCGAATGTACCGGCAACACTTGACGGTTTTCGCCGTTCTTATGTACTTTGGCGGGAACACATGGCTCCGTTCATTGCTTTAGAATTTGCTAGCGGTAATGGAGAGGAAGAGCGCGATCGTACTCCCTTGAGTGTGGCCGCTGACGGTACCACCACTAAACCGGGTAAGTTTTGGGTGTACGAGAGAATTATCCGCATTCCTTACTACGGCATTTATGAAATGAGAACGGGCAATTTAGAGGTCTATCACCTAATAGATTTTGTGTATCGAAGGATGGAGCCAAACGAACGCGGTCACTATCCCATTCCTGTATTAGATGTAGAATTGGGACTTTGGCAGGGAAGCTATCAAAATCAAGAACTTCTTTGGTTGCGGTGGTGGGATTCCCAGGGGAATTTGCTGTTAACGGGCTCCGAACAAGTTGAAATTGAGCGTGGCCGGGTCGAACAAGAACGGGAAAGAGCCGAACAAGAACGGGAAAGAGCCGAACAAGAACGGGAAAGAGCCGAACAAGCAGAACGAAAACTCGCCCAGTTAGCGGAGCGGCTGCGATCGATGGGACTCGATCCCGATGCTGAGGATTGATATCAAATCCGATCGTAGTAGATACCGAACCGGTGCGTCGCGATCGACAATCTACAACTAAACTCGATTTTCTGCCAGCGACGCACCATACAAACTACAAATCAACTCGAATGCTCGAGCGGAATGTGGGTTAATACTGCTAGTCCTAGACGCACGGGGGCTCAGAAACCGGGTTTTTTTTACGAAAATACTCCGTTTTTACCCGCAGAGTCGGTAAAAAACCGGTTTCTCTGTCGGAGTTCGTCCAGGACTGTTCTATGCAATTTTATAAATGCTAAAGCAGTAATAATGCTATTAGATTAGTCTTAAAATTATTTTTGTAGTAAATGTAACTTACACATCTGACATTACAAGCAATCATTTTAATAGGATTGAGCAAACCTCCAAAACCAAACAAATTTTCACATGGCAATTAATCAAAATTTATCTGTATCTGAAAACTCAATTAAAGCGTTTCGCGGTGCTTTTCTAGATTTTGTGGAAGATCCTTTTTATGTTGCCCAAAATCAAAGCGTTCGCTATGTTCCAGATGGTCTGCTGGTTGTAGAAAACGGAATTGTTAAAGCTTTTGGATCTTACGATCGCCTGAAAGAGCAGTTCTCAGACATCACTGTGTCTGAATACCCAGGAATGCTGTTGATGCCTGGATTTATTGATATTCACGTGCATTTCTCCCAAACTGGAATGATTGCTGCTTACGGAAAACAGCTTTTGGATTGGTTGAATCAATATACGTTTCCAACCGAACTGAAGTTTAAAGACCGAGAATACGCCGAACAGGTTGCAGCTATTTTTATTGATGAACTATTACGCAACGGCACCACGACGGCAGTTGTTTTAGCAGCGGTTTTTTCAGGATCAGTCGATGCTTTTTTTGAGGCAGCGAGCCGTCGAAATCTGCGGATGATTGCGGGCAAAGTGATGATGGATCGCAATGCACCGAAATATCTGACCGATACGGCCCAAGAGTCGTATCAAGATAGCAAAAAGCTGATTGAAAAATGGCATCACAATCAACGATTGTTATACGCGGTGTCGCCTCGGTTTGCACCGACTTCAACCCCGGAACAACTGAAGCTAGCAGGGAAACTGTTGCAAGAGTATCCTGATGTTTATCTGCACACGCATCTATCAGAGAACGTTAATGAAGTTGCTTGGGTAAAAGAACTTTTTCCCGAGTGCAAAGGCTATCTCGATGTGTACGATCGAGCTGGATTGGTGGGAGAGCGATCGATCTTTGCACACGGCGTACAACTGACGAATGCAGAATTTCAACGGCTCTCTGAAGCAAAATCCACGATCGCATTCTGTCCTACGTCAAATTTGTTCTTAGGCAGTGGGTTGTTCGATCTTGAAAAAGCGAAGTCGATCGACGTTCCGGTTAAAGTAGGGCTTGCCACAGATGTTGGTGCAGGAACGAGTCTTTCGATGCTGCAAACGGCAAATGAAGCGTACAAAGTCGCGCAACTGAGACAATACTCTCTGTCTGCATTTCAAGCATTGTTTCTCGCTACGCTCGGCAGCGCTAGAGCGTTATGTCTGGACGATCGCATTGGCAATTTCGAGGTGGGTAAAGAAGCAGATTTTGTGGTGCTTGACTTGCGATCGACGCCGATCATGGCATTTCGCAATTCTGCAGCACCCGCAACAACGCTGGAAGAACTTGCCGAGCGTGCCTTTAGTTTAATCATCATGGGCGACGATCGAGCCGTTAAGGCAACCTACATCCTGGGGGAACTCGCCTACAGCAAAGCAGATTAAACTATCGGCGTCGCCTAAACAACTGGTAAGTCATTCAAACCTAGCTGTTGGCTCTCGCCATGCCGGCTCAGGCTGCTGAATGATGAAACCGCAGTGACATAAAGATGAACCGAATCACGAAGATGCCCGCAATGATCCAAGTTCCCCCAGACACTTCCTTGGCTCTACCTTGGCAGGTTTTCACAATCGGATAGGCAATGAATCCGATCGACAACCCTTCCGCGATCGAATAAGTCAATGGAATCAGGAATATCGTTAGAAACGCTGGAATCACTTCCGAAATATCATCCCAGGGAATTTCTTTAACCTCAGCCAACATCATCGCGCCAACAATGACCAGCGTCGGCGTCGTTGCAAAAGCCGGAATCGCTTTAAACACCGGAATGAAAAACAGCGACACCGCAAATAATCCTGCCACAACTAAAGCGGTAAATCCAGTTCGACCGCCTTCGGCAACGCCTGCCACGGATTCAACATAAGCCGTCACGCTCGACGTACCGAAGATCGGACCGATTGTGGTGCCAATGGCATCTGCCATCAGTGCTTTATTTGCACGCGGCAACTCGCCATCCGGGCCGATATAGCCTGCCCGCATTCCCACACCCGTTAGCGTCCCGATGGTGTCAAAAATATCAACAAATAGAAATACAAACAGCACTGCAATCCAGTCAATAAAATTCTCGGAGTTCAGATTAGCAATTCCCAGAAATGCTTGACCAAAAATGTCTTTTGGCAATTCTGGCAGCGCAAAAAATCCTTGAGGTGGAGGTGAAACCTTGAACAGCCAAGCCCAAATTGCGGTGCCTAAAATTCCAAATAGTAACGCACCTCTGACGCCCCGAACCACCAATCCGGCTGTCATCGCTAAACCCGCCACAGCGAGTAGCGTGTTCGGTTCTGCTAAACTGCCAAACGCCGTTTTTGTCGCTGGATTTGCCACAATCAATCCGGCTCCCCCATTGGCAACATCTCCTGACATCCCGATGTAGGCAATAAACAAGCCAATCCCACCTGCGGTTGCGTGCTTGAGCGACCTGGGAATTGCCACGATCAATAACCGACGTACATCCGTGAACGTCAGAGCGATAAAAATTAACCCCTGAACAAACACGCACGACAGCGCCAATCGCCAATCGATTTTCAGTCCGATTACAACTGAGAAAGCAAAAAAGGCATTCGTTCCCATTCCAGGCGCCAGCCCGAACGGGTAGTTTGCTAAAATTGCCATACAGAAGGTTCCAACAGCAGCCGCAACAGCGGTTGCCACAGCCAATTGGGAAAACAAATCTCCAGGCTGTTGTAGAAAAATCGCGTTTGACAGAATAATCGGATTGACGACTAAGATGTATCCCATCGTCATGAACGTGGTGATACCCGCGAGCGTCTCTGTTTTGAAATTGGTTCTGTAGAAATCAAACTGGAAGAACTCTGCCAGTGCAGCTTGCCAACCTGTGTAGGATTGCTTTGGCGGAATCGGTTTTTGAAATTCTAAATCAGCGCTCATGGTTTGGATCTCCGAAATTCAATTGAGATAGGAGTTAGGCGGTAAACGATCGTCCTAGACCCAATGCCGCCAATCCTTTGCGATACGCGATCGAGCTTTTATCCCCGGCAATGTGGACTTCATCTTGCAGCGCGATCGGTAAATCTTCGGGATACTGTTCCTCAACAATGTCCTTATCTTCGCCAAACACTTGATGGTTAAAGTCCAGCGTGTCTTGCAGCGGTGCATCTTTGTCAAAATTGCGGCAAATCGGCACAAACAAGCGCGTCTTGCGGGCTGAAACCGGACAGGCAGCATTCAGGATGTGTAACTGCCCGTTCGGAAAGGTAACGGTTAACTTCGCTGTGAACGGCAGCCACACTTCAAACAATCGACGCCACTTAAACCCAGGCGGACTCAGATGCTTTAGACCGTGCGGATAGTTGCTCACAGTGCTGACATAATCAGCGCGAAACCCGTGCGGTAGTCGCTCAACGGGATAATCTGGCACTTCTGGATTTTCGCGCTCGCCAAAGGATTCGGTGTGAACAAACGCAAAATGACTCACATCCAGAAAGCCTTCGACTTGACGACCTGCGGCAGCTTCGATCGCCACGCTGCCTGGCAGAACCTGAATATAGTCTGGATCGTTCCATTCCTTAAAGGAGGGAAAATGGACTGAACCGTTATCCACGAGCCTTACCCACACTAAACCATAGCGTTCGGTGACAGCGTAGGTCGTCAATTTCAGCCGAGCGGGAATTGCGGCATCCGGTTGAGCGGGAATACACGTGCATTGACCGCTTTTGTCGTAGCGGATGCCGTGATATTTGCATTGGAGTTCATCGTTCTCAACCCATCCCAAACTCAGAGGAGCACCGCGATGCAAACACAAATCCCGTGCTGCAACGATCGAGCTATCGGAAAGTCGAAATAGCACGAGCCGTTCATCGAGCAGCTTTGCTGCAAACGGTCGATCAGTGACTTCCTGCGAGAACGCGATCGGATACCAAAACGGCGCAAGGGCTTTCCAATCAGTTTCAGTAAAGGTGCAGTTTCGAGGCAATATAAACGCAGAATTGCACGATCGTTCTTGTGTAGTGTGCATAATGCTGTATGCGAAATACCGCTGAAGCTTAAAACATTAGAAAGCTTACTTCTGTACGATTTACTACATATAGCCTGTCTCAGTAACATGAGTTAGTTGTAGGTTGGGCCCTTGGAACTAAACCCAAATCTCTGGGGCTAACTGGTGGCTCGCTGCTCTTTTACCTATGTCAAATGCTAGTTGTAGTCCGATCACGAGTTGCGATCGAACGCCGAATCTGTTTCATCCTTGCCTTTGGGAATCACTTTTTCCAATCCCTTAGCAATTAATGGTAGAAATCCGATCGCCAACATTACGCCCAATACGTTAAATATTAATTGAGCATTGGCGATTTCTCGGGCAACATCTTCGCCTGCCCCAAATAAGCTGGAGAGCCATTGGGAGATCGCCGCTAATTGACTAGCAAATAAAATCCCCAAAGTGGCGGTCGTCAGATTAAATAATAAATGAAAAATGCCCGTTCGTACAGCAGGTCTTTCTCGTCCAATTGTGGCGACTAATGTATCGGCGCAAGTGCCAACTTCCGCTCCTAACATTAAGGCAATCCCAGCAGGAAGTGAAATTAAACCTTGACTAGCTAGGGTAACGATAATAGCAACCGTAGCGGAGGAAGATTGAACTAAAATGGTAAACAAGGCACCAATTCCAGCTCCTAGTAAGGGTTTTTCTCCCAAAGTTTCCATTAACTTAAGAAATGGTTGGTAGCTCTCAAACGGCTCCATTGCGCTTTCAATTTGGTCTAGTCCGAAAAACAGCAAGCCAAAACCAAGCAAAACTAAACCAATATTTTTGAGTCGGTCTGTTTTACCCATAAAAGTTAATAAAAAGCCAACAAACATAAGAATTGGCGCGTATTCGTTAATTTTAAAAGCAACGATTTGAGCGCCGATAGTCGTGCCAATATTGGAACCTAAAACTACTCCTAGAGACTGAACAAATGTTAGCAATCCGGCACTCACCATCGCAATTGTAATAATAATTGTGACGGATGAAGAATCTAATAAAGTTGTGGCTGCTGCGCCTGTGGCGAGTCCGGCATAGCGATTTGTAGTAAAATGTCCGATAATTTCTTTCATGCGATCGCCCGCAATTGCTTCGAGTCCTTCCGCCATCCGAGTAACACCATATAAAAATAGCACCAATCCCCCGATCGCGCCCATTGTCATTTTAAAAGGCTCTAGTTTTTCCTCTTTTTTATCTTCCCCTTCGCTGGCATTCTTAGCTGGTTGATTTTTCTGCTGTTGCTGTCCTTCAGTAGCAGCAGGCGTTGGTTCTACTTCGCTTGAATTGGGCATTTGAGCTTGGACGCTAACTTCTAAAGATGGGTAAAATAAATTATAACGAGCGCCGATTAAGGGAGGAACAACAATCAAGATTGTTGCTAAAAAGCTGAGTACCAATAGGTTAAAAATTTTATTCCTTGACTTAATTAAAGACCGCATGATATTTCCTCAATTTTTTATTTACTTTAAATTTTTACTAAATGCCAAACATCTACCTAAATAAATAGTTTAAAAGTCGAAAAAAAGATTATAATTGGTTTATAAAAAGGTTAACAAAACTTGCGCAAATCATAAACTAACGGGTGGCTTTTTCCCAAAAAGAACGCATGGCGCCATCAGTAACTAGAGCAAGATTTCGATAATTTAGAGCAAGAATCGAGGTTGAACGAACTGTTTACACTCTTTAAGCTTTAAGTAACCGCTATCAATTAACCGCAGCGGAAGGAGGAACTTATTATGTCAGAAAATCACACGCCGCCAAATATTGACAGTCGGCGCACCAGGAATCGCAGGGCTGATATCAAATCCGGTGGGAGCGGAATTATAAGCGTGCGAGCGTCCCCGCTCGCGATCGTGTTAGCGAGCGGGGACGCTCGCACTGACATTATCCAAATATATTACTCCGATGCCACCGGAAACGATATGACAGGAGCGATCGAAAGATTTTCACGTCTGTGCGATCGACGACCTGAAATCTGCTGTATGTAGAGGGACGGGAGGGGAAAATATCTAATCTAATAAAGCCCGTCCTCGACGCACACACGCTATCTCTAGGGCTCCATGCACACCGCACTTACCCTTTATAATCACAGAAAACAAAGCTGATGGAAACTAAACCACCTCTACCGCCCTTTACGTTGGAAACGGCTAAAGCCAAAGTTCAAGCTGCTGAAGATGCCTGGAATACCCGCGATCCTGAACGAGTAGCCTTAGCTTATACGGAAGATTCTCAGTGGCGAAACCGTGCCGAATTTTTCAGCGGACGGGAAGAAATAAAGGCTTTTTTAAGACGAAAATGGGCAAAGGAATTAGATTACCGTTTAAAGAAAGAACTGTGGAGTTTTACAGATAATCGGATTTCTGTTCGATTTGAGTATGAGTGGCACGATGATTCTGGCTATTGGTATCGCGCCTATGGTAACGAACAGTGGGAATTTGCAGAAAATGGGTTAATGCGAAGACGTGAAGCTAGCATTAATGATGTTCCCATTCAAGAGTCAGAACGGAAGTTTCGATAGGAGTTATCTGTGAGTTGCTTAATGAAACTTAGACCTTTTCTCACCTTTTTAGGGGCTGAAAACCTCTCCCTAGCAAAAGAAAGAGGTCTATGGCCTAAAAATGCCTGAAACCATTGTAAATATTAGATTTATGCCCTTTCGAGGTAAAAGTCTTTCTCTATATAGGTTTTAAGCCATTTTGGCTTCATTTTTTGTCTCAGCCCGTTAGCGTAACTTTCGGAATTACTGCTGATTTCTCCCCTGCAAATGAAAACCCCTATATGATGAATTGGGCCCAATCAGTTTGCTAGACCATAGATACCGCGAAATTGGTTGCTTTACAGATAGTCGGCATCTCAATAATAAACTCCGTTCCCTGCTCTGGCGTAGAAAAACACTGTAGTTGAGCGCAGTGTTTTTCTAGCAGAATTTTTCGGCTGATTGACAATCCCATGCCTGTACCTTTTCCGATTGGCTTAGTAGTAAAAAAGGGAGTGAAAAGTTTTGAACGAACTTTCTCACTCATGCCAATGCCATTATCAGCAATTGTTACCCGAATGCCTGATCCCGTGCTAATGTTGTCATAGGAATTGCCCGCTACGACTTCAGTACGAATCAAAATTTGGGGGTGAAAAACTTTACCCTCTTCTCTACTTCCCCGCTCTTCCAAAGCATCTATAGCATTCGCTAAAAGGTTCATAAACACCTGATTAAGCTGACCTGCATAACAGGTCACAAGTGGCAATGGACTATACTCTTTAATCACGTTAATAGCAGGACGATCTGACTTAGCCTTGAGGCGATGCTGCAATATCATCAAGGTGCTATTAATACCTTCGTGAATATCTACTGATTTGATTTCGGTTTCATCTAAGCGCGAAAAATTTCGTAGAGACTCCACAATCATACGAATGCGTTCGATGCCTAACTGCAAGGAAGAAAGCAACTTTGGCAAATCGTCCATGATAAATGACAACTCTCCATCTTCTATTGCATTGAGAATTTCTGCTTCTGGTTGTGGGTAATGCTGTTGGTAGAGATTCAACACATAGATGAGTTCTTTAATATAATCTTTCGCATAGGAGATATTGCCGTAAATAAAGTTAACCGGATTATTAATTTCATGAGCGACACCTGCAACTAATTGACCGAGACTCGACATTTTTTCACTTTGAACTAGCTGGAGTTGTGTGTCTTGCAGTTCTCGGACAAAATGCTCTAAGGCAAGAGCTTTTTGGTGTTCTTTTTCTTCACTGATACGCAGTGCTTTCTCTGCTTGTTCGCGCTGCTCTATTTCAGACTGCAATTTATGACCTAGACAAAAACTTCTCAAAGCTGTTAGCACTGTAGTGTATAGCTTTGATGTCGTTAATTCAGTTTTAGTTTTATAGTCATTTATATCGTAATTGATAATAACGCTTTTTTCGGGTACTTGGCCGGGTTGACCCGTGCGTAAAATAATTCGCACTAACTGATTGCCTAACACTTGGCGGACATATTTCACAAATTCTAAGCCAGCATCATCCGTTTCCATGATTACATCAAGCAGGATGATAGCCACATCCGGATGTTCTTGAATTAACTGTTTAGCTTCCTTAGCGGAATAAGCACTAATAAATTTTAAAGATTTATTTTCGTAAACAAACTTTCTTAAGGCTATATCGGTAGCTGTGTGAACTTGAGATTCATCATCTACAATCAAAATTTTCCAGCTTTCTGTCGGAGTAGCTTCTGATACTTCATCGGCAAAAAATAAGTCTTCATCTGAGTTAACTTCATCCGCAAATAACACTTCTTCAGATGATATTTCATTTGAAAAGCCGTAAATATTCTTATCCATTGCTGCTCACCTTTCTGTGTTACTGATGTTGGGATTTAGGAAACTACGGTTCTGAATCGATTGGGACGGGTAGCTTAATAATAAATTTGGTGCCTGCTCCGACCTCACTTTTACATTCTATTTCACCCAGAAGTTTTTGGGTTACTAAATTGTAGACAATATGCAATCCCAACCCGCTACCACCCTGACCGCGTTTGGTAGTAAAGAAGGGCTCGAAAATTTTACTTAAATTTTCTGGGGGAATGCCTTGACCATCATCGGAATATTCAAAGCTAAGTCGAGATCCCTCTTGCTGCCAATCAAAAGCCAGCTTTCCACTAGCGCCCGGTTCGTAAGCGTGAATCAGAGAGTTCATCAGCAAATTTGTGATAACTTGGGATAATGCACCTGGATAAGAATCTAGGGCTATTTTGGTGTCTCCCTTAATTTCGATCGAATGTTTGGTATTTCTCAATTTGGGTTTTAATTGGATTAAAATTTCATCGAGATAATCTCTTACCAAGAAGGTTCGCCGTTCTTCGCTCGATCGATCGACTGCTACTTCTTTAAAGCTCCGAACTAATGCTGCTGCTTGATTGAGATTGGTTAGAAGAGAGTTGCTGCTAGTGGTGGCTATATCCAAAAATTCTTCGAGTTCCGAGCGTTTCATTTTGCCACTTTTATAAGTAGAAGCAAATTCTGTAGTATGTTCTGCTAAAGCTGACGCAACGGTGACACCAACGCCGATGGGAGTATTAATTTCATGGGCGACGCCTGCAACTAATCCTCCAAGCGATGCCATCTTTTCAGATTCCACTAGCTTACTTTGAGTCGCTTTTAAAGCATCCAGCGTGTTGGATAATTCGTGGGTGCGATCGCACACTAATTGCTCTAAGTTTTGATTGAACTCCTGCAAGTTATTGTAGAGTTGGGCATTTTCTATGGAAATTGCTATTTGGGCCGATAACAATTTTAACAGTTCTAGCCTATCTGTAGTGAAAGCTCCTTCTGTGAGGTTATTTTCTAGGTAAAGAATTCCTGTCAGTTTTCCTTGGTGCAGCAGAGGAGTGCAGAGAATCGATTTCGGTTGAGTGGCTGCAATGTAAGGATCGCGGGTAAATTGTCCCTCTTGGGTGGCGTTATTTAAAACTACGTTTTCCTGGGTGCGGATGACGTAGTGGGCGATCGCACTTGCGAGTTTTGGCGTTTCCCCAGAAGCAGCTTCTGCATTGAGGGGAAGCGATCGCAGCACGCTAACTTCATTCTCCTTCACCGAACCTTCAGCCTCAATTGCCCAGTTTCCTGCTTTTTCTAAAATTAAAAATCCTTTTTCAGCGCCTGCATTTTCGATGGCGATTTTCATCAACCTTTCTAGTAGCTTACTCAAAACTATTTCACCTGAAATTGCTTGGGCAGCTTTCATTACTGTGCCCAAATCGAGCGTTTCTCCCAAATTGGTGCTAGTGCTATTAGGCGCATTGGTTGTTGTGTTAACGTTCGTTTGAGTTGTTGTCTTGGCTGAGGTTCTAGCTAGGAATTGGGCGTATTTTTCTTCTAAATGCTTAACTTTAGCTACAGCGCCCCAAGCTTGGTAGCTATAATGAGCGTTTTGCATATAAGCTTGGGCGATCGTGTCTTTGCCCCATGCCAAGTAAAATTTGGCGGCGAGTTCGTGAGCGAGTGCTTCTTCGTTGGTGTATTCGTTTTCTTTAGCAAGGGAAATAGCCTTGTCGTACATTTCGATTGCCTCTACTTTTTCCCCTAAAACCCGATGCCGTTCTGCCTCTACTAGATAGAATTTATGCAAATAATTCATTGGCCCATGATGCGCCCATTTTTGCATTTTCTCTTGATTAGCTTGTACTCTGTCAAGAATGCCCTGTTGCTCTGACTGTGGAGTATCAGAATACACGGCCAACCGCACCAAAGAATCGTAAAAATGGAATATAGGAATAACGGGCAATCCTACCATTGCATCTAAACACTTCTCTGCTAGAGCAGTATTTTCAATGCCTTCTGAGTAATTTTCAAACAAATAACAAAGGTAAATTTTGTTCAAATATATGTATGCAACTGCCGATTTGTCCTTTGCCTGCTGGTATAATGGCAACTTCAGCTCCTCATCACAGGCTTCACCCTTCAGAATGCAAGGTTTTTCGCTTTTTCCCAACAAATTTAATATAGCTTGCCAATTTATTTCTATATAATTAAGTGCTATTTCTTGCTTGACATTATAAATAGCATCTCTGTTAATTGCTATCCCTCTGTCCAGCACAGTCAGTTCTTGGCCACTATAGTAAGCTGCACAGGAGGAATGTATTAGACTAAAGCCTGCATATTCTAAATCTCCTGTCTCTATTCCGCTAGAGTAAGCAGACACTAAAGGCTCGCAGGTTTCTCTCAGATGCTCTTTCCAATGTCGGGTAAATATATTTACATGGACAACTGTCTTTGCTTTAATTTCTTGAGCATTTAACTTTGACAATAGACTTAAAGCTAATTGACCGAACTGATAACCCGAATCAATATCCTCCACAATTCCACAAAGAAGAAAACCATAATTGGCATAAGCAAAGGGAGAAACGGAAGCATTACCATATTGGACGGATAAATCTACTTGTTTGCACACCGTCAAGAGCAACAGTTGTGGAGCAGCAATGTATGCAGGAGCAAAGATACTTGATATAAGTCTCATAGCTGCTAGTTTATAGGGATCTGTCATTTGAGGCAGGTCACTTAAATCCTCAATTCGCTTCCCCTTCAAAATTGCCGCCGTTTCCCCCAGTGCTTGCCCAATATCTGACGGGTTTGGCTGAGAGGGAAACTCCACCCCTAAGAGCTTTAAAACTTCTAACGCTGTATTAACGGCTTCTAGTAGCTTTTTCTGCGACACGGAAGCTTGAATCTGGACTTCATAGATTTTTATTTTTTCCAATAGGTTTTTGGAACAGTTTTGCACGACCTCAGCTAATTTCTGCATCCGGTCAAAGTCACCACTCAGAAATGCTGCTTCTGCTGCTTCGGTATGTAGTGCTAATGTCAGTTCGTAATGATGAGTCCAGCTAGAATTTGCTAGCAGTCCCAAACCTGCTTGCAAATATTGGGTAGCCGCAGCATGAGCCGTTGCTGCTTTAGCTTTTTGACCTGCGGTTAAATTAAGTTTGGCAATTTCAGTTCGTTCGGATTCATCACTAATGAGTTCAATTCCCAGATTCAAATGATCGACGATCGCAAATATCTCTTCCGCTCGTTTCTCTGGTGAGGTATTTTGCCACAGCAGGCGACCGATTTGTAAGTGAACTGTTTTTTTAGAAGTTTCCTCAATCAGAGCATAAGCTGCTTGTTGCACGCGATCGTGCAAAAACTTATAAGTAGTAATAACGAGATGAGACTGAACGATTTCTTCTTCTGTTACGCCGAGTTCAGAAGTGGCTAAAATTAGTCCATCTTGAATGGCTGGCCATAGCTTTTGAAAGGTTTCAGCGGGAGATTTTTCATGAACAACAGACAGAGTATTTAAGTCAAAACTATTGCCAACGCAAGCGGCTAATTGTAAAATTTGTTGAGTTGAATCGGGCATTTTTCTCAATTTACAGACCATCAACTCAACAACGTTATCGGTAATGCCTACTGCTTCGATTTCTGAAATATTCCAATCCCAGCTTCTTTGCACTAAATTGAAATTCAGGAGGGTTTCTTCATAGAGAGTTCTGAGAAACTGATTGACAAAAAAAGGATTGCCTTGAGTTTTACCCACGACTAACTCAGCTAGGGGCATGACTGCGCCTCTATCCCTACGCACAGTATCAGCTATCAAGTTAGCGATATGTCCGATATCTAAGGGAGTTAAGGTAATTTGGTTAATAGTAGCCTCTTGCTTTTGCAGCCCCTCCAAAGTCATTATCAGGGGATGTGTGGGGCTCACTTCGTTATCTCGATAAGCACCCATTAGAAATAAATATTTTGTTTCCTCATCTGCCATCATTACTTGCAGCAGTTTCAGAGTAGCGGAGTCAGCCCATTGCAAATCGTCCAGAAAGATGACTAAGGGATGCTCCACAGAGCCAAAGATCCGGATGAATTTTTGAAAGACTAAATTAAAACGGTTTTGCGCTTCCGTAGCCCCTAATTCTTGGACGGGTGGCTGTTTGCCAACGATGAGTTCTATGTCGGGAATGACATCTATAATTATTTGACCGTTATCACCAAAAGCCACTAAAAGTTGTTCTTTCCAGCTATTGAGTTGGATTTCGCTTTCAGTTAACAGTTGCTTGACTAAGGACTGAAAAGCTTTAACGATCGCTGAGTAAGGAATATTGCGTTGAAATTGATCGAATTTTCCGGCAATAAAATAACCCCTTGCCTTAGTTATCGGCTTATAAACTTCTTGCACTAAGGCGGATTTACCAATCCCAGAATAACCCGACACTAACATAATTTCTTTCGTGCCATTGCTGACGCGATTAAACGCGGCTAGCAAGGTTTCTAGTTCTCGTTCTCTCCCATATAGTTTTTGGGGAATTTGAAATTTATCCGTAATATCTTTTTGGGCGATCGCAAAATCAGCAATCGTTCCTTTAGCCTGTATTTGTTCTCGGCATTTTTCTAAATCGGCGAGCAGTCCCCAAGCACTTTGGTATCTTTTTTCAGCAGTTTTTTCTAACAGCTTCATTACTATATCTGAAACCGTTTTAGGAATTCCTATTCCTGGATTGATTTCATGGGGCGGTACTGCTTGTTTAGCAATATGACAGTGTACTAATTCCATTGCATCGTTGTAATCCCATGGCAGTTGCCCCGTTAGAAGTTCGTAAAAAGTAACTCCTAATGAGTAAAAATCAGTGCGGTAGTCGATCGCTCGGTTCATTCTGCCTGTTTGTTCCGGCGATATATAGCTCAGAGTGCCTTCTAAAACATTAGAATTTTTTAGGGTAGGATTCTCACGAGTTAAAACAGTAGAGATGCCAAAATCTATGATTTGGACTAGCCCGGTTGTCGAGTCAATAATAATATTGCTGGGGTTGATATCTTTATGAATAATGTTATGTTGATGAATTTGACCTAAAGCTCTGGTTATTTTAATAGCGGTTGACAAAAACTCTTCTAAGGTAAGTTTTTGAGCGGCCAACCACAGCTTTAATGATTCTCCACCACTATCCTCGAAAACGATCGCCAAACTGTTCTGGTATTTTTCTAAGCTGTAGGTTTTAGGTACACTTTCTAGGTTAAGATTGCGTGTAATTTCGTATTCCTGCTTGTATCTGACTAACGAAGCTGGCATCGGATAATCTTGCTTGAGAAATTTGAGAATGACTGGTTGGTTGTCTTGCTTTCTCAATCCTCGGTAAACTAAAGAATTGTTACTTTCATGTATTTGGTTGGTAATCTCGTAGCCAGCTAAGTTAATCATTTTTGCAGCCTATTTAAATAAGAAATACACATTTTTTTAGCAATTATCAATTTGTAAGTAGATTTACCCTCTAATATAAAGACTAGCTTGCACTTTAAGCAAAATTTAAATTTCCAATAAAAAAATATTAATTTTTACATTTCTTAAAAAATACAAATAAAGATTTATGTTAGGAGGGATCTCGGTCTACAGTTTCCTCCAAAAGCAGCCAGAACAGAGTGAAGGGCGAGATCCCTTGGTCTTCAGAGGAGATTTGTACGGCTTGTGATAGTTACTAGATCTATAGCCAGATATGGGGGGACTGGCGGGGGGTAAATTTGACTTTTGCAAGAACTCTAAAGAAGTTTATAGAGCACCTGCGATCGTGTAGAATCTGAAAAAATAATTTTAATGGAGTTTTGTTGCAAATGAAATTTTTGTGGCTCGAAACACTAATTGTTAGTTCTATCCTTCTGTCAATCTCATCATTGTCCTCTGCTCAAAGTAATCAACAGAGATCTACAATTCTCCCCACAGGAGCTTACTACGCTCAAGGAACAATGTTCAATAACTCCCGTAGAGAGATTGCACATCAAAACAATAGAATCTGCATCAAGATCGTCGATGGTCCTGCAAATCCCTACAAAGGAGTCGAATCTATCACAATTAGCAGCGTGTCTTTAGAAAATGGGAAATTCTATATTGATGCAACTGGCACAGAGCTAGTATTAAAAAACAATGGAAAAGCATTCTCTGGCGACATTCGCGGTACATGGGAGTATAGAGGTATCTCGCCCGATCCAAGGAGTCAACCCATACAAGCTAAAAAAATGGCAGAATGTGTCGCTGCTCAAGGACGATATGTGCAGAAGATGGAAGGAATATCCATTTCAGGAATCGATTTTCCCAAGCATTAACCACGATCGAGATGGGTGGGGGCGAAACCAAAAGGTGCTCTGTGAGATGCAGTAATCGGTAATCGAAGTAAGGTGCGGAGTACGCACCCTACTTCAGCACCCTACTTCATTAGGTTATGCGTCCAAGACTGTATCCTCAATCGCAAAGCAAACTCGGAGAAGTCAGCACAAAGACATCCCTGGTTCCCACCCCTTCAGATTCCGGTTTAATCGGCGTAGTAAAGTGGAAAAACTCGTGGTCGTTAACTAACAGCAATTCCCCTGGCTGCAGAACTTTATTAAAAACAGGCTTCTCTTTTTTAGCCAAGTACAAATGCGTTTCCCCGCCTACAATATTAGTTCTGTCAACCGAGAAAATCCCGATAAAATCAGTACCGTCTTGGTGAATGCCTTCCGGTGCGGGGTTGCCGAAATTGTGCGGCGAACAAGTAGTCCTGATTTGATGGATGCCGATTTCAGCTTCCGGGTGAATTTTGCAGGAATCGAAAAAAGCAAAAATCATCTGTTTGAAATTATCGAGGGCAATTAGCCGATCGTCCAATTCGGCAAATTCCCGCTTGATATCACCCACTAGCGGATTGTATGTTTTGCTTTGATACAAATAGCCGTGAGGTAACTTAACTAACTCATCTCCGTTCACTGTAAACCGCGATAATCTTCTAGAACGATACTTACCTTTCACATACGGATCGACAGGCATATCGTCAAAAAATTCCTTGAAACCTTCTAGCTTAATAGAGTTTACTTTTTTGAAAGTAAACATGAAGGCATAATCCAAATGAATGGATTCTAATACGGTTTTCATAGATTTTACTTCCTGAAGCCTTGCTCCCCTCCCTGATTTTGCCTTGAGGAGGTGTATGCTTCTACTCTAGCGCAGGTTTTTTGTATGTGTCGTAAAAGACATTACAAAAATTGCAAAGATATCGTAAAGCTTGCAAGATGAATCCGGGGGCTGGTTCTTCTTTTAATTCAAAATCCAAAATCTAAAATCTAAAATCGATTGACCGCTTTCACCAGCGACTGACAGGCGCGCAGGAAAACGGCAACATCGACCCCAAGTGTGACGTACTGAACGCCAGCATCAATCCACTGCTGGGCGATTTCGGGGTTGTCAGCAAAAGTACCGGCCGCTTTGCCTGCTTTGCGGATGGTTTGCACTGCCTCCTGCATCATGTCGATGACTCGGGGATCGCGGACTTGGCCGGGAATGCCGATCGACTGTGACAGATCGTAAGGCCCTAGAAAAATCACGTCCACCTCTGGGACAGTCACTATTTCTGCCAGGTTGTCGATGCCAGCTTTGCCTTCGACATGAATCACAACCAACGATTCTTTGTTGAGTTGATCGGTGATATTTGTACCTGCAGCGGTGTAAAGTCCTGCCCGCGTAGCGAAGGAAAGGCCTCGCGTACCCAGAGGACTGTATTTAGCGCTTTTGACAGCGGTTTCGGCATCGATTTTGCTTTCAATTTGAGGTACTTGAACGCCTGCACTGCCGATGTCAAGAGCTCGTTGAATTTGCGGCCCGTCGTTTTTGCGGACGCGAATAATCGGTGCAATTCCAGTGCAGTCGGCGGCGCGACACAAATCTTCAGCAGCAAGCGGGTTCAGAGGGCCGTGTTCCATATCGATAACTGCGAAATCGAATCCAGCGTGACCGCATATTTCCATGAATGCGGGATAAGCGCAGTTTATAAATAAACCGAGGACGGTTTCGCCTTGTTTAATTTTTTGTTTGAGTTGGTTTTGACGCATAAATTTGGAGTTTTTTTACCGCTGCTGACGATCGGTGAACCTAAATTATTTTTAATATTACAGCTAAAATATTGCCGTTACAAATTACTTTAGGTTAAGAGAATAGACAAAAATTTTGTAGCTGCTTTTGCTTCTATTTTAAAGGGAATCAAGCATAAAAGCCAACCAAAAATAAACATTCCTAAAATTGGTAAAAATATTGCTCCCACGGAGGGTTCGACTAACCAAGCAAATAATGAAAACATTCCAATACTGCCAGTTGTCCACAGCCAAAGAATCAGAAGTCCTATAACTATTTTATGTAAAGTCATCCTAATTTTGATGGAACAACCGAACTGTTGAGTATGTATATCTCCTTCTATAATTGGGAACAATAAATTTCTACCGATGATGATGCGATTAATTTTGAATGTTTTGCCAGAAATTGTTCCTTCATAAGGTTTTGGAGGTGGCGGACCAAAGGGTATAATTATTCTAAAAACTTTGGGAGGAGTAACAACTTCGTCCAACCTGCGTAAAACTTCCGAAAAAGTTAAACTGGTGGTAATTGTTAAACTCTCAAAAGGAATCAATGATCTAAAAAATTTGACGATTTTGAGCATAAGGTAGAGCCGGCTGTTCAATAGTTGTTACTGGTATTAATGCCTCTTATCTAAAAAAGTTTTCCCTGACAACACCACGAAATACCAGTATACTGCAAAATAAACATTTAGATGGCATGAGTGTTTTTCGCGCTATGTCAAAATTAATTCCACAATCTCTGATGAAACTTAGACACTATCTATTTTTGCTCAAAAGTCGATCGATCCTTAGCCTCACCCTCGGCATCATTTCCGCGATTGGGAGCATTTCGCCAGTATTTGCCGCACCTCCGCGCAATCCAGACAATGCAGAAACTTGCGACATTCTAGTAGCAGGCGGCGGGCTCGCAGGCGCTGCTACCGCTTACGAAGGTTTGCTGGCGGGGCGCACAGTTTGCCTTACTGAAATTACTGACTGGGTAGGCGGTCAAATTTCCTCGCAAGGAACTTCCGCACTCGATGAAAGAGAGACTCAGCGATCGCTCTTATTTTACCCCCGTGGCTACCTCGAATTGCGGGGGCGGATCGAGGAACATTACGGCCGGCTAAATCCCGGAGGCTGTTGGGTTAGCTATTCGTGTTTCATGCCCTACGACGGTCACAAAATTCTATTTAACATCTTGCAGGATGCAGCTAGAAAAGGCAAAGGCACGCTGAAATGGTTTCCCAATACGGTTATTAAAGAACTAGCAATTACTCCTGCTGTGGTGGGGAATGCGGTTGGGGGCCAACAAATTAAAAGTGCGATCGCCATTCAACACAAACCTGCCGCCAACACGCCACCACTCAATACCGAAACTCTTTCTCAGACGATCGAAGATGCCTATCGCTACGAAAATTCTCCGCGATTTAACAAAACTATTATTAGGTTTATTCCTAAACCACCTAACCAGTCCAATTCTCAACCTAAAGGTGCTGATTGGTACGTTGTAGATGCCACAGAAACAGGCGAATTGATCGGACTTACCGATGTTCCCTACCGCCTCGGAATTGACCCGCGTTCCCCACTCGAACCTTCCTCCGCTAGCCCAAGCGGCGATGCTTACTGCACTCAAGGTTTTACCTACACCTTTGCGATGCAGGCAACGAAGGAACCGCAGCAGCATCAAGTGCCGTCTTTTTATCAACAATATGCTCCTTACTACAGCTACGAATTGCAGAGATTGGCGAGCTTTCCCTTAGTTTTTACCTACCGCCAAATCAGGAGCATGAGACCGGATCAAAAGCGACCTTCAGACCCGAAGCAATTCCCGATTTATCCGGGGGATATTTCGATGCAAAACTGGACTTGGGGCAATGACTATCGTCCCGGTTCTGCTGAGGATAATTTAATTTATTCTCGCGCACAGTTGGAAGCAGCAGGTCAACTGCAACCGGGGGGATGGATGGGCGGTTTGCGAACGGAAACTTTGCGTAAGGGAGAGGAAAATGCCAAAGGATTTTTCTACTGGCTGGTGACAGGAACTACTGACTCGCAGCTAGGAGAGGGAGTCAAAAAGCCTAATCCAAACAATCGTTTTTTGAGTGGGTTCGATTCGCCGATGGGGACGGTGCACGGACTTTCTAAATATCCTTATATGCGGGAGGGCCGACGTATTATTGGGCGGCCGAGTTTCAATCAGCCTCAAGGTTTTACGGTGTGGGAAGTTGATATGTCTCGCACTGACTTTACGGCTGATTTTTACCGCCAGAATTTGTCGGAGGAAGAGTATCGCAATTTGTGGTTGGCTGTGGGTGGTTTGAATGCGCCGGCTTTGGCTGTGGGAAGTCAATCTGTTGAGGATACAAAATCGCGATCGCGCGCTACGATTTATCCTGATTCTGTGGGTATCGGTCATTATGCGATCGACTTTCACCCCTGCATGACCAACAGTCCGCCGGAAGCACCGGGAAATACCGAACGCGAAGGCACTCGCAAAGGTCAAGGGCAAGCTTATCCCTTCCAAATTCCGCTGCGGGCAATGATTCCCCAGAAAATTGACAATATGTTAGTGGCAGGTAAAAGTATTGCTGTTAGCCACACAGCGGCGGCTGCTTATCGAGTGCATTCTTTTGAATGGTCTGCAGGTGCGGCGGCGGGAGTTACGGCTGCTTTTTCCCTAGAAAAGGGGATTCTACCTTATGAATTAGTGGACGAATTGCCCTCCCGCGAGCCAAACTTGGAAGTGTTACAGTTGCGGTTGCAACAAAATGCCAATCCGATCGCCTTTCCGGGTACTTCTATTTTCAATAGTTCGTGGCAAAATTGGAAATAATCGCAGTTGGTAATCTGTAGGGCGGGCATCCTGCCCGCCCTACAATAAAATTCACTCTTTGTAGAACAGGGTGGAACCGGCTTTCGGGCTTGTTCCTGACACCCGACAATTAACTGGTTACCAAGAAGAGCCTGCGAACCAGTATAAAATAACGAATAACAAAATAGCTGATAAACAGCAATTTGTCATCCATCTTTCGACAGAAGCAATCAGACACTGCTTTAGTCGGATAATATCAATAATCTCAAAAATATTCCCCCCTTCCCCTTCAAACTCGTCAAAGGTAACGGTCATGTCAACTGCACAGATAACAAGCCCCAATTCCAATAATGCCTATGCCAAACAGTTACTTAGAACCTTAGTGGCAGTCAAAAAAGGGGACTTTTCAGTTCGGATGCCCATAGACCAGACGGGTCTAGCCGGGAAAATTGCTGACGAACTTAACGACATTATCGATCTCAATGAGAGAATGGCAGCCGAACTCGAGCGGATCGGCACAGTTGTCGGTAAAGAAGGCAAAATCGCCCAGCGGGCCACCATTGGCAGCGCCGAGGGGTCATGGGCAGCTAGCGTCAACTCTGTCAATACCCTAATTACAGATTTAGTGCAACCAACCTCTGAAACCGCCAGAGTAATTCGGGCCGTAGCAAAAGGAGATTTATCGCAAACTATCGCCTTAGAAATAGAAGACAGACCCCTCAAAGGAGAATTCCTCCAAACAGCGCAAATTGTTAACACAATGGTAGACCAGTTGAGTTCCTTTGCGTCGGAAGTAACGCGGGTGGCTAGGGAAGTAGGAACCGAAGGGAAATTAGGCGTGCAAGCTGAAGTTAAAGGAGTTGCCGGAACCTGGAAAGATTTAACGGATTCAGTTAACTCGATGGCGGGGAATTTAACAGCACAAGTGCGTAACATTGCCGAAGTGACAACGGCGGTGGCAAATGGCGATTTATCCAAAAAAATTACAGTAGATGTAAAAGGTGAAATTCTCGAACTGAAAAACACGATTAACATCATGGTGGATCAGTTGAGTTCCTTCGCATCTGAAGTAACCAGAGTTGCTAGGGAAGTGGGAACCGAAGGCAAATTAGGCGTGCAAGCTGAAGTGCGGGGAGTTGCAGGAACCTGGAAAGATTTAACGGATTCAGTTAACTCGATGGCCGGCAATCTTACCGCACAAGTACGGAACATTGCCGACGTGACGACTGCTGTGGCAAATGGGGACTTATCTAAAAAAATTACTGTAGATGTTAAAGGTGAAATTCTCGAACTGAAAAACACGATTAACATCATGGTGGATCAGTTAAATTCCTTCGCTTCTGAAGTAACGCGGGTGGCGAGAGAAGTAGGTTCCGAAGGCAAACTTGGCGGTCAAGCAGAAGTTAAAGGAGTTGCCGGAACTTGGAAGGATTTAACGGATAGCGTTAACTTCATGGCAGGCAGTTTGACAGCACAAGTGCGGAACATCGCTGAAGTGACAACCGCTGTGGCAAAGGGCGATTTATCTAAGAAAATTACCGTAGATGTTAAAGGGGAAATTCTCGAACTAAAAAACACCGTCAACACGATGGTTGACCAGTTAAATTCCTTCGCATCTGAAGTAACCAGGGTTGCTAGGGAAGTGGGAACCGAAGGGAAATTAGGCGTGCAAGCTGAAGTGCAGGAAGTAGCAGGAACCTGGAAAGATTTAACGGATTCAGTTAACTCAATGGCCGGGAATTTAACAGCACAAGTCCGCAACATTGCTGAGGTGACGACGGCTGTTGCTAACGGCGACTTATCTAAAAAAATTACGGTACAGGTTAAAGGCGAAATTTTAGAACTGAAAAACACCATTAACGTGATGGTGGATCAGCTTAATTCCTTTGCATCTGAAGTAACCAGGGTTGCTAGGGAAGTGGGTTCCGAAGGTAAACTCGGCGGTCAAGCGGATGTCCGAGGCGTAGCAGGAACTTGGAAGGATTTAACGGATAGCGTTAACTTCATGGCGGGTAGTTTAACCGAACAAGTACGGAATATTGCGGCTGTTACTACTGCGGTGGCAAATGGCGACTTGTCGAAGAAAATTACTGTAGATGTTAAAGGTGAAATTCTTGAACTGAAGAACACCGTAAACACGATGGTGGATCAGTTAAATTCCTTTGCTTCAGAAGTAACCAGGGTTGCTAGGGAAGTGGGAACCGAAGGGAAATTAGGCGTGCAAGCTGAAGTTAAAGGAGTTGCTGGAACTTGGAAAGATTTAACGGATTCAGTTAACTCGATGGCGGGGAATTTAACAGCACAAGTGCGTAACATTGCTGAAGTGACAACGGCGGTGGCAAATGGCGACTTGTCGAAGAAAATTACAGTAGATGTAAAAGGTGAAATTCTCGAACTGAAAAACACGATTAACATCATGGTGGATCAGTTGAGTTCCTTCGCATCAGAAGTAACCCGGGTGGCGAGAGAAGTGGGAACGGAAGGTAAATTAGGCGTGCAAGCTTACGTGCGGGGTGTAGGGGGAACTTGGAAAGATTTAACCGACAACGTAAACTTGATGGCGGGGAATTTGACCGCGCAGGTGCGGAATATTGCGGAAGTGACGAAAGCGGTGGCAAATGGCGATTTGTCTAAGAAAATCACCGTGGATGTTAAAGGTGAAATTCTGGAGTTGAAAGACACTATTAACGTGATGGTGGATCAGCTTAATTCCTTCGCTTCTGAGGTAACGCGGGTGGCGCGGGAGGTGGGAACTGAGGGTAAATTGGGCGGTCAAGCTGAGGTGAAAGGAGTTGCGGGAACTTGGAAAGATTTAACCGACAATGTAAACTCGATGGCGGGGAATTTGACAGCGCAAGTGCGGGGTATTGCTAAGGTTGTGACGGCGGTGGCGAATGGCGATTTGAAGCGCAAATTAATGCTGGAAGCTAAGGGAGAAATTGCGACTCTGGCAGATACGATTAACGAGATGATTGATACGCTGGCGACGTTTGCCGATCAAGTTACTACCGTGGCGCGGGAGGTGGGAATTGAAGGGAAATTGGGCGGCCAGGCGAAGGTTCCGGGCGCGGCGGGGACGTGGCGAGATTTGACGGATAATGTGAATGAATTGGCGGCGAATTTGACTACTCAGTTGCGGGCGATCGCCGAAGTGGCAATTGCTGTTACCAGAGGCGATTTAACGAGGTCAATTTCCGTCGCCACGGAAGGAGAAGTTGCGATCGTTAAGGACAACATTAACCAGATGATCGCCAATCTCCGGGAGACTACGCAGAAAAATACTGAGCAAGATTGGCTGAAAACCAACCTTGCTAAGTTTACTCGAATGCTACAAGGTCAGCGGGACTTAGAAACAGTTTCTAAACTAATTCTCTCAGAATTGACGCCGCTAGTGTCTGCTCAACATGGCGTCTTCTTTATGATGGAATCTGTGGAACACGATCCGTTCCTCAAACTGTTAAGTACCTACGCATACCGCGAACGCAAACAGTTAGGAAATAGATTCCATTTAGGCGAAGGTTTGGTAGGACAGTGCGCCCTGGAAAAAGAACGGATACTGTTGACCGAAGTGCCGGAAAACTACGTTAAAATTGGATCGGGACTGGGAGAATCTACGCCGCTGAATGTGGTGGTTTTACCCGTATTATTTGAGGGACAAGTGACGGCAGTAATCGAGTTAGCTTCGTTCCGCAGATTCAGCGAAATACACTTGACATTCCTCGACCAACTTACAGAAAGTATCGCCATTGTTTTAAATACAATTGCGGCGAGTATGCGGACGGAAGAGTTGCTGAAACAGTCACAGTCTTTGGCAGAAGAGTTACAAACTCAGCAAAAAGAACTAACGGAAACTAACAAGCGTCTCGAACAACAAGCGCAGTC
This sequence comes from Microcoleus sp. Pol1C5, assembly GCF_036701115.1. Taxonomy (NCBI): domain Bacteria; kingdom Bacillati; phylum Cyanobacteriota; class Cyanophyceae; order Oscillatoriales; family Microcoleaceae; genus Microcoleus; species Microcoleus sp. Pol1C5. The sequence goes on from NZ_JAUBQE010000013.1 coordinate 92,155, forward strand.
ACTCCGTGCATCTGAGGAACTGTTAAAGAGTCAGCAGGAAGAGTTGCAACAAACGAATGAAGAACTAGAAGAACAAGCGGAATTGCTAGCGCTGCAAAATAAGGAAGTGGAGCGGAAAAACCGAGATATCGAACAGGCGAGGGGGTTGTTGGAAGAAAGAGCAGAACAGTTGGCTCTAACTTCTAAGTATAAGTCGGAGTTTCTGGCAAATATGTCTCACGAGTTGCGAACTCCGCTAAATTCGCTGTTGATTCTGGCTCGATTGCTTTCTGACAATACTGAAGGCAATTTGACTCTGAAGCAAGTTGAATACACGCGCACAATTTACTCGGCGGGAAATGATTTGCTGGGGCTGATTAATGACATCTTGGATCTCGCTAAGATTGAATCCGGCACGATGTCGGTGGAAATTGAGCAAGTGTTGTTTACGGACTTGCGAGATCATTTGGATCGGACTTTCCGCCAAATCGCCCAGGATAAGAAGTTGAGTTTTAAAATAGATCTTGAGGCTGGGTTGCCAAAAGGTCTCTATACTGATGCTAAACGGCTGCAACAAGTTTTGAAGAATCTCCTCTCTAATGCGTTTAAGTTTACAGAGCGAGGTGAGGTGAAATTGCGTGTCGAAGTAGTGCGGGAAGGGTGGAGTTTAGAGATAGAAAGTTTAAGGAGTTCCCCTACTGTTTTGGCTTTCTCAGTTAGCGATACCGGGATAGGGATTTCTGCTGAAAAACACAGGGTTATTTTTGAGGCTTTCCAACAAGCAGATGGTAGCACTAGCCGCAAATACGGGGGCACGGGTTTGGGTTTGTCAATTAGTAGAGAAATCGCTAATTTGTTAGGTGGAGAAATTAAATTGACAAGTCGCCCTGGTGAGGGTAGTAAGTTCACGCTTTATCTGCCACAAACTTACCAAGAATCGCGAATAATGAATGAAACGGGTTCGGGAACGGGCAAGCAAACGCCTCAATTACCCACTGCTAATCCTCTCGCACTTCCTTTGCCGAATTTCCACTTGCCGATCGCGCCTTACCCCTCACCTTTAATCTCTGATGATCGAGAAAATATTGAGAGTGACGATCGCGTGCTTTTGATTATTGAAGATGATGTAAACTTCGCTCGGATTCTGTTGGATATGGCGCAGGAACAGGGTTTTAAAGGTTTGGTGGCTTTGCGGAGCGATATCGGTTTGGCGATGGCGCGAGAGTTCAAGCCAACTGCGATTATGCTGGATCTAAATTTGCCTGTGATGGATGGCTGGACAGTGCTCGATCGGTTGAAGCACGACCCAAGTACGCGCCACATTCCGGTTCACATTGTATCAGTTGAAGAAGGGCGGCAGCGCAGTTTGCAGTTAGGGGCGATCGCCTACTTACAAAAGCCTGTCAGTCGCGAAGCATTGAGCAAAGCTTTGACTGATATTAAGGGGTTTGTCGAGCGACCAGTGAAGAATTTGCTAGTCGTGGAAGACGACGAAACACAGCGTCTAGGTATTGTGGATTTAATCGGCAATCACGATGTTTCTACCACGGCTGTGGGGAGTGGTGCAGAGGCGCTAGAAATTTTGAGATCGGGGCATTTTGACTGCGTTGTACTCGATTTGGGACTACCAGATATGACTGGTTTTGAACTGATAGAGCAGATCAAGCAAGAGGCTAATTTGAAAAGTCTGCCGCTTATTATTTATACGGGCAAAGAGTTGACAAGATCCGAAGAAACTCAACTCAAGCGCATGGCGGAAACAATCATTGTTAAAGATGTGCGATCGCCTGAGCGCCTGTTAGATGAAACCGCTTTGTTTTTGCACCGAGTGCAAGCAAATCTGCCCGAACCAAAGCGCCAAATGCTAGAGCAATTGTATCAGACAGATTCGACGCTGGCGGGCAAAACAGTCTTGATTGTTGACGACGATATGCGGAATATTTTCGCCCTCACAAGTATGCTGGAGCGCCATAAAATGGAAGTTGTGTATGCTGAAAATGGCAGAGAGGGCATTGCTAAATTGCAAAATACGCCTGAGATAAATATTGTGTTGATGGACGTGATGATGCCAGAGATGGACGGTTACGAAACCATGCAAGCAATTCGTAATATGCCTCAATTTGCTTCGTTGCCAATGATTGCTCTGACTGCGAAAGCTATGAAGGGCGATCGGGAAAAATGTATCGAAGCTGGTGCGTCTGACTACATTACCAAACCTGTTGATACGGAACAGTTGCTCTCGCTGCTGCGTGTCTGGCTTTATCGATAATGGAGTCAGTTGGAAGTTGACTGTTGACTGTTGGCAATTGTCAGTTGTCATTAGTGAGCAGTCAACAGTCAACAGTCAGCAGTCAACAGTCAACAGTCAACATTCAATATTCAACATTCAACTGTCAAAAATGCCCAATAACCAATTAGTCATTAAAAATGCCCGAAAGCCATGAACTTGAAACAATCGAAATTCAACTCCTACTAGAGGGAATGTTTCGCTATTACGGATTTGATTTTCGCAATTATGCTTTTGCCTCTCTCAAGCGCCGTATTTGGAACACTATTCGCTCGGAACGGCTCACCACTGTCTCTGCACTTCAGGAAAAGGTACTTCACAATCCTGCTTACTTAGATCGTTTACTGCTAGACATTTCTGTCAATGTAACGGCGATGTTTCGCGATCCCAGTTTTTACATTAGTTTCAGAAGTAAAGTGGTGCCGCTGTTGCGTACTTATCCTTTTATTCGGATTTGGCACGCTGGATGCTCAACGGGAGAAGAAGTCTATTCTATGGCAATCTTGCTGCAAGAAGAAGGACTGTATGACCGTTGTCGGATTTACGCTACGGACATGAATGAATTAGTTTTGAAAACAGCTAAAACAGGGATATTTCCGCTGAAACAAATGCAAGAATATACGCAACTATACCACCAAGCGGGGGGCAAGAAAGCGTTTTCTGAGTATTACACTGCTGCCTATGAAAATGCGATTTTTCGCTCTTCACTTAAAGATAATATTGTCTTTGCTCACCACAACCTAGCAACGGATAATTCTTTTAATGAATTTAATGTTATTTTATGCCGTAATGTGATGATTTATTTCAATTCACACCTCCAAGAGCGGGTACACAAGCTTTTTTATGAGAGCTTGGGAATGTTTGGAGTTTTAGGACTAGGACATCAGGAGTCTCTGACTTTTACACCTTATGAAAAATACTATGAACCCATTGAAAATAGTGATAAACTCTACCGGAGAATTAAATAAAAAAAATTTTGAAATAGTGGTTGTGGGCACGTCTTTGGGAGGGCTAGAGGCTCTGACTGTTCTGCTGGCAGATTTGCCACAAAGCTTTCCTTTGCCTGTAGTTATTGTCCAACACCGCCATAAGAGTTCTCAGAATAGGCTTACTTATTTTTTACAAAAGCAAAGCTCTCTCCAAGTCACAGAGGCCCAAGACAAAGAGGAGATCGTACCTGGACGGGTTTACTTGGCTCCTGCTGACTATCACTTGCTAATAGAATCGCCCTCTGACGAGGAGTTGATCCTGTATGAAAACGACTTTACAGAATGGGGGAGCGTGGCAGTGGAGTCAATCCATAATTCCAACTCCCCAATCCGCAATCGCGGAACTCCTAAATTTGCACTATCAACTGAGGCTCCTGTCTGCTACGCGCGGCCCTCAATCGATGTGCTGTTTGAGTCTGCTGCGGATGCCTTTGGGGAGAAAGTTATTGGCATAATTTTAACGGGAGCTAATTCGGATGGCAGTAAAGGGCTGGCAAAAATTAAAGCTGAGGGAGGATTGACATTCGTGGAGGAACCGGCTTCAGCTCTATGCCCGACCATGCCAGCGTCGGCGATCGCAAATGTTGAAGTAGACTGGATTTTACCCCTCTCCAAAATCGCTCCCTGTTTAGTCAATTTGCTAAGAATGAAAGATTAAAAAAATTATGAATCTGCAGTCCCCCCATCGAGTAAATGTCCTTTTAGTTGACGATCGCCCAGAAAATTTGGTAGCTCTAGAAGCTATCCTCAACAGCCCCTCTTATCATCTAGTACAAGCTAGTTCGGGCGCGGAGGCTCTGAGATGTCTGCTTAATGAAGATTTTGCAGTAATTTTGCTTGATGTGCAGATGCCGGGAATGGATGGATTTGAGACAGCAACATTGATTCGCTCTAGAGACCGATCGCGAGCGACTCCGATTATTTTTATCACAGCATTCAGCAGTAATGACACCCACGTGTTTAAAGGTTATTCTCTGGGTGCGGTGGATTACCTGTTCAAACCCTTAGAACCGGAAATATTGACCTCGAAGGTGCAGGTATTTGTGGAATTGTTCCAAAAAACAGTCGAGGTGAAGCAGCAAGCAACACAGTTAGCTGCTGTTAATAGTGAACTAAGTAAAAGTGAAGAGCGGTTTCGCACTTTGTGTGCTTGTTCGCCGCTAGGAATTTACTTGGCTGACGTTGAAGGTCGCTGTACTTACATCAATCCCCGTTGTCAAGCGATTTGTGGGTTAACATTGGAGGAAAGTTTGGCAGAGGTTTGGCAGCGGGAAGTTCATCCAGAAGATCGCGATCGCGTAGTAGCAGATTGGTTAGCTTGGATTAAAGAAAGCCAGGAATATTCTAACGAGTTTCGATTAGCTGGTAGCGAAACCGTGAGGTGGATTCACGTGCAGTCGTCGCCAATGTTTTCAGATTTGGGAAAACTGATCGGTCACGTGGGCACGGTTAGAGATGTCACAGACCGCAAGCAAGCAGAGGAAGAACGCGGCAGACTAATCCGCGAACAAGTGGCGCGGCAAGAAGCTGAGAGAGCTAATCAGATGAAGGATGAATTTCTAGCTATTCTCTCTCACGAACTCCGCACTCCTTTAAATGCAATTCTCGGCTGGTCTAGGCTGCTTCGTACCAAAACATTTGACCAAGACACTATTGACAAAGCCCTAGAAACAATTGAGCGCAATGCTAAATCTCAAGCGCAACTCATTGAAGATATTTTAGATGTTTCGCGGATTCTGCGGGGGAAACTAAATTTAAATATGCATCCGATTCGGTTGGAATCTGTGATCAACCTAGCAATAGATTCTTTGCAGCCCCTGGCTGAGGAAAAATCAATAGTCCTAGAATTAACGTGCAGTCCAAATGTAGGTGAAGTGATCGGCGATTTCGATCGCTTGCAGCAAATTGTGTGGAATTTGCTGTCAAATGCAATTAAGTTTAGTCCCCAAGAGGGTAAAGTAGAGGTGCGGTTAGAGTCAGTTGGAGATGAGGCTCACATTCAGATAATTGATAGCGGCATTGGTATCGCTCCTGATTTTTTGCCTTATGTTTTCGATCGCTTCCGCCAAGCTGATAGCAGCACAACTAGGTCTTACGGGGGTTTGGGACTGGGATTGGCGATCGTCCGTCACTTGGTGGAACAGCACGGCGGTAAGGTGTATGCAGAGAATAATCCGGGCGAAGGTGCGAAATTTACGGTGGCTCTACCTATTGCTCAGAGGAAGACCCAATGTGCAGAGGATGATTGGTCGGAACTCAATGAGGCGACAGAGACTCTCCCCACTCTGGCTAATTTGCAATTGCTGGTGGTGGATGATGACGATGACACGCGGGAGTTTTTGATTGCTTTTCTCGAGGACCAAGGAGCTATGGTGCGATCGGCGGCATCGGTGGCCGGGGCTCTAGCTGCACTGGAGAGTTATTGGCCGGATGTGCTGCTGAGCGACATTGGAATGCCGGAAGCAGACGGCTACGAGTTGATCGCGCGGGTGAGAGAAATGGAAGTGCTTAGGGGTGGAAAGATGCCTGCGATCGCCCTGACGGCTTACGCGAGAGAGCAAGAACGCCAGCAAGCGCTGGAAGCTGGTTTCCAGATGCACTTATCTAAACCAGTTGACATAACTAAGTTAATTGCCGCAATTGCTAACCTCACAGGAATGCTCGGAAATCCTGAACCGACAGACTCGGCGGTTAAAACCGCTTTGTTGACCCCCCAATCCCGTGCCGATTAGTGAGAAAAATATTAAGCTAGCTAAAAGGACAAGCGATCGACAGTTCGGAACAAGACACTCGTTTTTCCACAAAAAACTGGATTTTTGCCGTTTTTTGCTTCAACCTGCCGTCAAAGTACAAAATTACCCGCCATCAATACATGAATATTTTTAGCAGTCTGCTTTCTGGTCCAACTCAAGCACCACAAGTCAAAAAACAGCGTCGAGGCATTGAAATTAAGTCGGAACGCGAAATCGAAATTATGCGACAGGCAGGGAAAATCGTTGCAACGGTACTCAAAGAAATTTCCCTAATGGTAAAACCGGGAATGACTACTGCTGATTTGGATGCTTATGCCGAAAGACGCATCCGCGAAATGGGTGCAACTCCCAGCTTTAAAGGCTATCACGGTTTCACGGGATCGATTTGCTCTAGCATTAATAACGAAGTTGTTCACGGCATCCCCAGCGCCAAAAAAGTAATTCGGGCAGGAGATGTTCTCAAGGTAGATACTGGGGCATATTATCAAGGTTTTCACGGCGATTCTTGCATTACGATCGCAGTTGTGGAAGTGACTCCCGAATCGGCAAAATTAATCCGAGTCGCAGAAGAAGCTCTCTACAAAGGCATCGAACAAGTGAAGGCTGGAGCCTATTTGCTCGATCTGGCTGGTGCGATCGAAGATCATGTCAAAAGCAACGGTTTTAGCGTCGTTGAGGAGTTTACCGGCCACGGTGTCGGGCGAAATTTGCACGAGGAACCGTCGGTTTTCAATTTTCGCACGCGGGAAATGCCGAACGTGAAATTGCGAGCGGGCATGACATTGGCGATCGAACCAATTCTGAATGCCGGTTCTAAGTACACTCGGACGCTTTCTGACAAGTGGACTGCTGTAACGGTTGACAATGCTATGTCTGCTCAGTTTGAGCATACTGTGTTGGTGACGGAAACTGGTTATGAAATTTTGACAGATCGTTCAAAAGTTTAAGTGGAAGGGTTCAACAATAATTTTGAGTTTTGAGTTTCGAGTTTTGAATTAAAGATTTAAACACTTTTTAATCCTTAGATCAAAACTTAACTCAAAGCTCTTGAGTTGGGCAACAAGTTTTTAACTTCCTTCGAGGGATGGAGTGACAATAAGACTTAAATGCGGCTAAATTAAAAAATAGTGGTAAAGCGTAAAGGTAACAACTATGTCAGCACGATTATTATTGGTAGATGATGAACCGGGCTTGCGGGAAGCAGTACAAGCTTATTTGGAAGATAGCGATTTTGCGGTTGAGGTGGCCAGTAATGCTCGCGATGGGTGGGAACTCTTGCAGCAGTACAATCCCGATTTGGTGATTTCAGACATTATGATGCCCCAGGTGGACGGTTATCAATTTCTCAAGCAAGTGCGGGAAGATCCTCGCTATAAGGCTTTGCCGGTGGTGTTTTTGACGGCTAAGGGGATGACGAGCGATCGTATTCAAGGCTATCAAGCAGGCTGCGATGCTTATCTTTCTAAGCCCTTCGATCCCGACGAATTAGTAGCAATAGTAACCAATTTGCTTGCCCGCCGCGCGGCTGCTAAGGAGACGAGCGAAAATGCTGAAAGTCCAGATATTGCTGCTTTGACAAGCCAAATGGCTAGAATTGAGTCTTTGCTGAGTGGGCGGAGTTCGATCGCCCAAAGTCCTTCGCCGATTAAAATTGATTTGACTCCGCGAGAACAAAGTGTCTTGGATTTGGTTGCTCAAGGTTTGATGAATAAGGAAATTGCCCGCCGGTTGGAAACTAGCGTGCGTAATGTAGAAAAGTACGTCAGCCGTTTGTTTAGCAAGACGGGTACTAACAGCCGTACTGAGTTGGTTCGCTTCGCTCTCGAACACGGCTTGACGAAATAGGACCCTTTTCGACTTGGCTGGAGGCTCTGCCTCGTCGAGCTGCGTTACCAGGAAGAGCCTGGTAACGAAAATCATCCAAAAACGTAGAAATGTTAAGATATAAGTATTGACAGATATCCGGCGGCTGTGGTATGACCCATCAGCTTGCTGGTGGCAGCGCGGGAGTGCGAAAACTGGTGTGCGATCGAACTTCTCACCCACTTTGCTTTGAGTCTGAGATGAACACTCGCAAAGGCTGGAGAATTACTTAACGGGAAAACCTGACTGTTTAAGAGTTTTCACGTAGTAAATAGAAAGGCAAACAGTTGACCGGATATGCTCAGTTAAGCAAACCTGCCGCGAAGAGTCACAGATAAGGTTAGAGTCTGTGGAAAAACAAGCCACTATTAATTAATGACTCTGCTCAAAAACGGATACTTGTGAACTGCCATAGAGGTAAGTACCCCACAATTTTAGACCATAGTTCAAGCTCTCTGATTCATCTATGGAATAAATCTAAAATCTAAAATCTAAAATCGACTGACAGCGCTCTAAAGTAGCCGCAGATGTTGAATGTATAGCAGCACCAAAGTTGAGTTTATACCAGGAGAATACCATGAGGAAAATCACGGCGCGACAAACAATAAGTGCCCTAGTAGCACTGCCGCTCGTACTAATAGCCAATACAACTGAAGCTTTTGCCACTGAGCCCGGTCAGAAAATAGATCCAATTAAGAAAGTTGCGGATTTTGGCGATGAGCTAGATGTTGATATTGGGTTCCCAACAACCATCAGCATTGAAGAAAGCGAGGATTGGGATGAACCTGATTTTGCAGCTACTTTAGATATGGAGATTAGTAAATTTATGACAAAAAATCTTCAAGCTGTAATTGATGAGCCACCGCCGATAGTTTATCTCAGTGCTGCAAGGGGTCAGTCAAGCAAGGAATGCCGGATTTCAGCGATATGCGAATAACTGAATCGGATTTGCGCGATTTGGGCGATGGCTGGGAGCCATGCCAAGAAAGACTCTTTTACTGGGTAGAATTTAAGCAATTATCAAGATTGAAGTAAAATCCGGTTGATTTTGCTGGGAATATGCGAATAACAGAGTATGTATTTTTTTGGGTATGCTTTAATGCGATCGGCTAACATAATAAGTATGCAGGCTGAAAGAAACTTAACTAATTGATATTTCCCAGTGATTGGAAATCGCCCAAAAGGGCAGAAATAAAATTAATCATGTGATTCTTCGCTGTGATTGGCAAACGTAAAAACGGGTAAAAGTAAACTTAAAGCAACCGCCAAAACGGTTAGGATGTTCTTAATTACACTTTCCCCTGCCGTCGATTCCTGACATCCGTTACATCCGTTACATCCGTTAAATAATCCGTTGCCGAACTGCCATCCGTTACATCCGTTAAATAATCCGTTGCCGAACTGCCATCCGTTACATCCGTTAAATAATCCGTTGCCGAACTTCCTTTTTTCGACAGTTTACAGCACCTATCCTGAGAAAAATTTTCAAATATTAATTATGATTAATTCGCACTGCCAGCAAGACACCGCAGCACAGCAAAACAAAAGTTCGCTGCAAACTCTCACCCGGACTCTCTCGATGTCTCAGGGGCAATTTTCGCTGATTTTGGTGCGGTGCAATTACAGTGCGATGAGAGAGGAAATTGTAAGGCAATTGCGGGAGCAGTCTGATATCGAGATTCAAGAAATTGTCCTCCCGCCATCTGTTAAAACTCTTTACACGACAATAGAAACCAAACTTTCCTGCAGCCATCCGGCAGCTTTAATGGTGTTTGGATTGGAATCGGTAAGTGCGATCGATCGACTGCTGACTTCTACCAACTACGTGAGGGAAGAATTTCGGAATAATTTTCCCTTCCCGGTGGTGCTGTGGGTGACAGACAAAATCTTAAAAAAACTGATTCGGTTAGTAACAGATATCGAAACTTGGACGACAAGTGTGGAATTTGTGATTGGGCCCGACGACTTGGTGGATTTTCTGGGCAAAAGTGCCGATCGCATTTTTTCCAACATTTTGGAAAGTGGCAATTGGCGTTTAACTAATTCTGCCATTCTCGGAGCCAATTCTTTGAGTGAACTAGAGTCGGCTAGCCAAGACTTGCAAACTTGCAACATCAGGTTAGAACCAGCTATTGAAGCGAGTTTGCAATTTATTCGCGGTAGGCACGAATATGCTTGTCACCGCATCCCTGCGGCTATTGAATTTTATCAAAAAAGTCTCAGTTTTTGGAAGCATCAAGTAGCGTTTATTGGACAAAAAACCGAATTTAGCAATTTGTTATTTACCGTTCATCCTGCCCCCGTGTTAGAGGGAATTCTGCTATTCCACATCGGTCTTTGCTACCGCTTCCAAGCAGAACAACACCGCAGCGGCAACCGTCCTTACTGGACGGAAGCTAAGAATTATTTTCAGGAATGTATTGATGTTTTAGAACGGGCGGGACGGCCGGATGCCGTTGGTATATTCATCAATCAACTTGGCGAAGTATTGCAATATTTAGAAGATTGGGATGCACTCTGGAATTTAGCTATCAAAGCTCGGAGGTTACATGAAAATATGGAAAATTCAGCAGTTAATTTGGCTCAAGATTACGGCTTTTTGGCTAGAGTAGCCTTAGAGCAAAAGAACTGGCAAGGGGCGAAAGAATGGGCTTTAATCGCTCTAGACGTTCTCAACTCAAATTTAGAAGCGACGGGACAGGGTACCCCTATAAAGTCGCAGCATCTAGGCTTATATCTGTTAATTTTAGCAGAGGCCCAGAGTCAGTTGGGGGAAATGGAGGAGGCGATCGCACATTTAGAGCTTGCTCGCTTGGAAACCGAACCTTGCTACAACCCGCAACTGTATTTGAGGGTTTTAGAAATGCTGCGATCTCTATATTTTCAGCGGGGAGAATATCTCGAAGCATTTCAAATTAAGCAAGATTATCGAGCGGTGGAACACACGTATCGGTTCCGAGCTTTTATTGGAGCCGGAAAGTTGCAGCCGCACAGAGAAGCGGTTAATTCCGTCGCCGAAACTATTGCAAACGCGGCTACTATTGCTGACGAAATTACAGCTTCCGGCAGAGAGCAAGACCTCAACCGCTTGATATATAGGATGAACAATACCCCAGACAAACTGACAGTAATTTACGGTCAGTCTGGAGTTGGCAAAAGTTCAATAGTCACGGGAGGATTAGTACCAGCTCTCAAACAAAAAAAAATAGAAATGCGGACTGTTTTGCCCGTAGTGCTGCAAGTTTATAACAACTGGCCGCGGGAATTGACCAGACAGTTATCTGCTGGGAAAGCTGAAATATTCGATCCGGAAATTACCGAAGCAGTACCAGAAATTTCTCCGGTAGATTTTCCAGTAGAAGCAGGTGCAGTCAAGGGAAATGTTATTTCGGGATTTCACAGTGGCTCGACTGGGAATAATGAGGAGCAAAGGGAGCAGTCACAGCCAGTAGAATTAATCATACAACAACAGGCGATCGAATACGAAAATATTCTCAAGGAGCTGCAAATAAATTCCGAACATTTAGTGACTGTTCTGATATTTGACCAATTTGAAGAATTTTTTTTCGTGTGGAAAGAGCCAGCGGAAAGACAAATATTTTTTGATTTTTTGCGGGAATGCTTGAAAATCAAATATTTAAAAGTCGTCCTGTGCTTGCGGGAAGATTACCTGCACTATTTGCTGGAATTCTCCCGACCCAAAAACCAGACAGGATTCGTTAACAATGATATTTTGGAGGACATTCTCAGCAAAAACATTCTGTTTTATTTGGGAAATTTTTCGCTGGTCGATGCGCGATCGGTAATTCGCACTTTAACTGAACGAGCGCAGTTTTACTTAGAACCGGATCTGATCGAAGAATTAGTCAAAGATCTAGCTGGAGAATTGGGAGAAGTCCGCCCGATCGAACTACAACTTGTCGGCGCTCAACTGCAACAAGAGAACATTAGAACTTTAAGTCAATATCAGGAACTCGGCAACAATCCGCAACAAAAATTAGTAGAAAGGTTTCTCGAAGAAGTCATCAAAGATTGCGGCCCGGAAAATGAAGTAGCGGCGCGCCGAGTTTTGTATTTGCTGACAGATGAAGAGGAGATCCGTCCCCTAAAAACCCGCGCCGAATTAGCCTCAAATTTAGCGACGTTTGCCGAAGCTGATAAATTAGATTTAGTCTTAGAACTGTTAGTAAACTCAGGTTTAGTTTTTCGATGGACGGAACTACCGGCAGAGCTTTATCAGCTCGTTCACGATTATTTAGTTAGCTTCATTCGCCAGCAGCAAGAATTAGATCAAAAGGCAGAATTTGAGGAACTGCGAAAGCAAAACCAAATTAACCGAGATGAAATTGAACAAATTCGCAAAGACAGAGAGCAAGATGCTTTGCTGTCGGAAGCTAGAGACAAACAGTACCAAGCGGAAGCTCAACTTTACCAAACTCGGAGATGGCAATTGCGGGCGGCGGTTTTAGGAGTGCTTGTACTCGCAGGTGTTTCAGGGATGGCATTCGAGCAAGCAAAATTAGCAGAAAGCGCACGGCAAGAAGCAGAAAAAAGTCGGACTGATGCCCTAAATTCTGCGTCGGAAGCTTTGGTGCTTTCTAATGAAAAAAATCAATTAGGAGTGTTGGAAAATAGTATCAAAATTGCTCGTGATTCTCAGAAAAGTACAGCGCTGCCTGTGGAGACTAAAAATCAAATTGCTGAAAGACTCAGACAAGCAGTTTCCGGGGTGCAAGAACGCAACCGTTTCGAGCAGCACAGCAAGTTTGTTTTGGATGTGAGTCTCAGTCCCGACGGCAATTCAGTTGCTTCGGCAAGTGCTGACAAAACTGTTAAATTGTGGACCAAAGAAGGTAAGTTATTAAAAACTTTCAATCACCCAGATAGCGTGACGAGTGTTAGTTTTAGTCCTGATGGGAAAACGATCGCTACTGGTTGTGCCGATCGCACAATTAGAATTTGGCAAGTAGATAACGACAAAAGTGCGAGTGGCATTTTATCCGGCCACCGCGATATCGTCACCAGCGTCAGTTTCAGTCCTGACGGCAAAACCCTAGCTTCTGCCAGTCACGACAACACCGTCAAAATCTGGAACCTGGCGAACAAAAAATTGCTGCAAACCTTAACCGGACACAAAGACTGGGTGCTGGGCGTCAGTTTCAGCCCCGACGGCCAAACAATTGCCTCAGCAAGTGTTGACAAAACTGTCAAACTTTGGAACCGAGAAACTAAAACCCAGAAATTTACAATTAATCCCAAAACATTAACCAAACATTCTGACATTGTGTACAGCATTAAGTTCAGTCCAAACGGCCGAGAACTCGTTTCAGCAAGTGCCGACACGACAGCTAAAATTTGGAATCGAAACGGTGAGGAAATCAGAACTCTCAAAGGACACAACGATGAAGTTGTCAGCGCGAGTTTCAGTCGCGACGGCAAAAAAATTGTCACCGGCAGTGCAGACGATACGGTGAAAGTTTGGAGTCGCAGCGGCACTTTGCTCAACACTTTTCGAGGACATCAAGACGACGTAAGAGCCGTAAGTTTCAGCGGGGACGGCACTATTGCTTCCGCAAGTAAGGACAAAATAGTGAAAATTTGGAAACCGGACAGCACTCCGCTGAATAAGATTTTATCGGGACACGGAGACTGGGTTTACAAAGTCAGTTTTAGCGCTGATAGCAAAACAATTGCTTCTGCTAGCGGGGACAAAACCGTGAGACTTTGGCGGGATGACGGCAGTTTATTCAAAATCTTAGAAGGTCACAAGGATTCTGTTACCTGGGTGAGCATTTCGCCTGATGATAAAACTGTTGCTTCGGCGAGCGATGACAAAACAGTGAAAGTCTGGAGTTTAAACGGCAAACTGTTAGATACTCTCAGCCACAGTGGCATTGTCAGAAGCGTGAGTTTTAGTCCAGACGGAAAGATAATTGCCGCCGCCAATGCAGATCGCAAATTGTACCTCTGGCGCTGGAACGGTTCTAAAGCAACTTTGCTTGCAAAACTCGATCACAGCAATCCAGTAATTAGCGTTAGCTTCAGTCCCGACGGCAAAACTATTGCTACTGCTACCGCTGCTGAGGACAAGGCAAGCGGGAAGAAAAAGGCTTTTGAAATTACCGGAGAAAAGAGAGTTTACCTGTGGCAATTTAACGGTTCGTCGGCGAAAATTCTGAAAACTCTCGACCACCGGGACAGCGTTAAAAATGTTAGTTTCAGTCCCGACGGTAAGACTATTGCTGCTGCTTGCGCTGACAAAAAAGTTTACTTGTGGGGGTTTGATGGCGAGGCAGTTAATTTAACTGAAAAACTCGACCACAGCGATACTGTAGAAAGCGTGAGTTTTAGTCCAGATGGCAAATTGATTGCGGCGGCGAGTGGGGGAAATACTGTTAAACTTTGGGATTTTGACGGCAAGAAGGCGCTGCTATCTAAGACTTTGGAATCGAGCGATCGGGTGTTGAGCGTTACTTTTAGTTCTGACAGCAAAACTCTGGCTTTTGCTAGTAGGGATAGGAATGTAATTCTGTTGCCTGTGGAGAATTTGGAACTGAATAATATCATTGCTCGCAGTTGCGAGTGGTTGGGAGATTATTTGCAGAATGACCCGAATGTTGCTGAGGGCGATCGGCTGCTGTGTCTGGGGTTTGGGAAGCAGGCGTTAAATAAGAGGAAGTAAACCTTGTTTGTAGTGAGGAATTCATTTCTCTCTCTGCCGATGAAGAAAGAATTCTCTTCATGACTGCTAACCTAGAGTTTAATTTAGATTAAAGTATCTATCTGTTGACTGGTGTTTTTGGCTTTAACTTTGCGCTAAAATTTCCGTAATAAACTTAACTCCTTTGGCGGTTCGCCCGCCGCATTAATCCGCAATTCCAACAAAAGGTAAACCGCATGGATGTCAACTCCCAAAATGTCCAACCAATCCCGCCATTCAACGAGACAAACGAGGAAACACCAGAGATAGGTGGCGGTTTGCCCGTAATAGAATATTGGGCAAAACATACATTGTCCCCGGAAGGGCCGAAACTTTGGAAAACTTTGCTGCACAAAAGTGCTTGTTTGTCATGTTCTTGGGGCACTGGCGGGCAGAAAGGAGGTTTTACAAATGAAGAGGGCGAAAAACTTCAGCGCTGCATGAAAAGCGTCGAAGCAATCTCCGCTGAAATCAAGCCGGCTATCTCAACTGAATTTTTTGAAAAGAAGAGTATTGCAGAACTTCAGCAATTAACTTCAATGGAAGCCGACAGGTTGGGAAGGCTGAGTTTTCCGATGATTTTGCGGGCTGGTTCATCTCATTACGATCGCATTTCTTGGGAAGAAGTTTATCAAATTGCCGAAGCTGCTTTTCGCAAAACCCCGGAACGAGTAGCATCTTACAGTTCCGGCCGCTCTTCCAACGAAGCGGCTTTTCTGCTGCAATTGATGATGAGAGCGATGGGTTCCAATAACTTAGCAGATTGTTCCGATCTCTGCCACGCTCCCTCGACAACTGGCTTAAGCGAAATGTTTGCCACTCGCACCTCGATAGTGAGTCTAGAAAACTTAAAGCAAGCAGATTGCGTCGTGCTCGCGGGTGCGAATTCTGCCTACAACCATCCCCGCTTCATGAACGAATTAATTAAAATTCGCGACAAAGGCGGTAAAATCATTGTAATCAATCCGGTGATGGAAATCGGATTAGTCAAGTTTGGTTCTCCGGCATTTCCCGTCAAGTCGCTCATCCCCGGTTCCGATATTTCCTCGCTATACTTGCAACCAATTCCTGGCAGCGATACGGCACTATTTGTGGGCATTCAAAAGTCTATAATCGAACAAGGATTGCTGGATGAAAAATACTTGCAAGCCTATACAGAAGGCTGGGAAGCAGTAGTCCAGCACGCCCGCGAAACCGATTGGGAAACTATTACTAAAACCTGCGGAGTTTCCCAAGCAGAAATTGAGGTGGCAGCCAAAATCATCGGCACTTCAAAGCGAGTTGTATTCGGTTGGGCGATGGGAATTACCCAACACGATAACGGCGTAGATAATGTTTTTAGCATTGCTAACACTGCCTTGATGACGGGAAATGTCGGCAAAGAAGGGGCGGGATTAATGCCCGTCAGAGGACACTCAAACGTCCAAGGATTCGGCTCTATGGGCGTCACTGTGAAGCTGAAAAAAGAAATCCAGGCCGCTCTCGAAAAGTTGTTAGGGCGTCCCCTCAGCCGCGTTAAGGGTTACGAAACTCGATCGCTCATTGAAGCAGCAGATGCAGGCAAAGTCGATACGCTGATTTGTCTGGGCGGTAATTTGTACGGGGCGAATCCAGATTCAACGCAGGCAAAATGCGCTTTAAGCAATGTTGAAACCGTTATTTACCTCGCAACCAAACCGAATTTAGGGCATTTTCACGGATTGGCAAAGCACAATACAATTGTGATTCCTGTACTGAATCGCTTTGAAAATCCCCACAAAACAACGGTGGAATCGGGGAATAACTTTGTGCGTTTAAATGATGAGGGTGAAACTCATCTCACTAATTCGGATTTGATTCCTGAAGTGTATTTCTTGACGGAATTAGCCAGCAGAATTCACGGTACTTATCCTGTTGATTGGCGCAGACTTCAAGACACAAAATACGTTCGGCAATTGATTGCTAAAACCATTCCTGGGTTTGAAAAAATGGCAACAATCGATGAAACAAAAGAGGAATTCACCATCGGCGGTCGCATTTTTACGGAACCTAAATTCCCTACTGATTCTGGGAAAGCTAAGATGTTTGTCGCGCCTTTACCTAAGCTGAAGTTACCCGAAGCGAAAGAGTTTGGAGGATCGGAATCAACACAGGGTATTGTTGTGGCATTGATGACGGGACGCAGCTATTCTCAGCACAATACTGTGGTTTACAAAATTGATGACAAGTACCGGGGAATGCCGCACCGCAACTGCATTTTGATGAATCGTGCGGATGCAGAAAGCACGGGTTTTCAAGAACATCAGCGGGTTACGGTGCAGGGAAATGTCGGGAAAATGGAAAATGTCGAGGTGATTTACGGGGCGGTTCGTGAGGGTGCTGCTTTGATGTTTTATCCTGAAGTGAATGTGATTTTTCACCCGGAGATTGAAAAGCGATCGGGCACGCCTGCTTACAAGCGCGTACCTGCTTTTGTATACGCGGAAGTTCGGCAACGGATTCTGTAACGGATGTAACGGATGTTATGATTAGCTCTGCCTTATGTCTTCTATAAATCACATTTTAGATGCTTTTTAAGAACAGGCAATATGCCTGTTCCACAAGGAGTTAATTTTTTGTGGGGTGGGCATCTTGCCTGCCCCTATGCAAGTCTTAATTAACTCTTAATTTGCAAAGTTCTACCGCGCCAAGTCCATCCCCAACCGGTTTCAGTTTTAATCGCAGAACCGATCGCCATCGCAGCCACTAGCACACCTCCGAAACCTCCCAACTACCAGTATCTCGTCGGACATTCAGAAATCTCGGCACCCAAGCGGCGCAAATTGTAATGCTGCCAAATTACGATTATTACTAAGAAGGAAGAAGGAAGAAGGAAGAAGTAAGAGAGAAGACGGAAGAAGAAAGAGGGAAGACGGAAATTATTTGTTTCAGAATAATGAATAATCCTATCCACGGCATAGGATAAATAAAGAACATAATTGCAGCCATGTAAACCATCAACCCCCAACTGCGGTTAGCGCCGAGATACAAATTCTTTGTCCAGCCTTCCCACAATGCGCTCCAAGACCGATACATCCGCACGGATACCAAATTTGACCCGGAATAAAGTCCGAGCTTTAAACCCGCACGTTTGATGCGTCTAGCTAATTCCACATTTTCCACAATTTCCCCGGCAACTGCTTCGTGACCGCCAATTTTTTCGTAAGCCGATCGCCTAAATAACATGAACTGCCCGCCCGCAAAAGCACTGTCTGTTGCCGGATGGTTGACGGCGGTGAAGTCGTAGCAAACTGCTAGGTGATTGAAGATTATCGGCTGCACTAACCACTCGGCAAAACACTCACTTTCCCAGCGCTGGCATACAGGTGAATAAGTCTATTTTCTCGGTTTATGCTGTTGCAATAGCGGTTTCGATCGCCCCTGGTTTGAGTCGCACGTCGGCATCGATAAATAATAAGAAGTCTCCGGTTGCTATTTGAATAGCTTGGGCGCAGGCCTAGTTTTGGCCCGCTCAATATTGGTTGCTTGGTCGCGGCTGACCTGCTAATATTTTAAGCTGGGGGTCGTTGAGACGCTGTTGCAGGGTTTGCCCGATCGCCTTGGTGTCGTCTGTCGATCGATAGTCTACAATTAAAACTTCTAAGTTGTCCACAGACAGCGGTGTACTCTCCCTCATGGCGATCGCGCAATCCCGAATATTCTCTGCCTCGTTGTATGCTGGTACGATTACCGAAACTTTAGGAAACTACGCGGCCGATTCCGGTGAGGGCCTCGCGGAATTTCTGTCGGTTCGAGGCGCATTTTTGACCGAGCGGCGCAAATTCTTAGTGTAAGCTCTACTTACAATCAGAGAAAAAATTAGCAGGGTTAACAATATCAAAGCGAACAGACCTCAAATTTTCGGTACACGATTTGTCTCCGTAAATATTAAAAAATATTAAAACAAAAAGCTAGTCGATTGCCCGAAAAGTTATTTTGACCGCCTCTTTTGCTATAATTTGTGAGCATCTTTCGGCTCGCCCGCAGCGAGGGGCAAGACCCCTCACCCAGACAGCGACCGAAAAGCCGAGGATAGATATCAGTTGTCAGAGGAGATTGCAATGGGCGAATTTTTTACAGTCGATGTGTTTGCGAACACGATAGCGGTACTCGGCGCTTTGGGTTTTTTCTTTTTGGGATATCAAGCTTTGCAGATGTTGAAAAAATAAAGTATGTCAGAACTGAGATATTGCACCATTGTCAAGAACGGGCAAGATGCCCGTTCCACAAAGAATGATTTTTCTTGTGGAACAGGCATCTTGCCTGTTCCTAAACAAGTAATTGAGAATGGTGCAATATCTCAGTCAGAAGTCACAAGTCAGAAGTCAGAAGGAAAGAAGGAAGAGGGAAGAAGTCCGATGGAAGTCGGAAGAAGGAAAGAAAGAAGAAGGAAAGAAAGAAGAAGGAAAGAAAAAACTATTCCGAATACCAAATGCCCTGTTTTGCCAATGCCCAATGCCCTGTTTTGCCAATGCCCAGGAACACCTAATTTACCTGAAAAAGGCTATACAACTGACTCAACAGTGCAACTGTTTCTGGCGAAAATCAACCAAAAAAAGGCTGCGTTATTATCATGGTGAGCCAACTTTTAGATGGACGCTATCAAATCATTGAAGTCATAGAAACAGGAGAATTTGGACAAACATATCTTGCCAAAGATATTCGCCGTCCGGGAGAACCGCAGTGCTTTGTCAAGCACCTGCGTCCCGGTACCACCGAACCGAAATTAATTAATACTACGCGCCGTCTTTTTCAAAAAGAAGCAGAAGTTTTAGAAAAGCTCGGTCAACACGACCAAATTCCTCAGCTATTCGCTTATTTTGAAGAAAATGAAGAATTTTTCTTAGTTGAATCCTTTGTTGCCGGCCACTCGCTATCAACCGAGATTGTACCGGGCAAGCCTCTAACTGAAGAAAAAATGATTCCTTTGCTGAAGGAACTGTTAGAAATTTTAGTGTTTGTACACGGCCAGGGAGTAATTCACCGAGATATTAAACCGGCAAATTTAATCCGCCGCTATTCAGACAACAAGTTAGTTTTAATTGACTTTGGCTCGGTGAAAGAAATTCACATCGCTCAAAGACAAGCGCCGGTAACTGTGCGGATTGGCACTCTGGAATATATGCCGATCGAACAATTTCAATACAACCCGCAACTCAACAGCGATATCTACGCTTTGGGAATGATTGGCATCCAAGCAATGACGGGTTTGCCGGCTTACGATTTGCCGAAACTGCGGGATTTGAAAAATTCTAATAAAGGCGAAATTGTTTGGCGGCATTTAGCCACGTGTTCCCAAGCGCTGGCCGATGTTTTGGATAATATGGTGCGCTACGATTTTCGGGAGAGATACCAGTCGGCGGCGGAAGCTTTAGCCGATTTGAGGAAAATTGGCGATCGCTCGCGGGCGCGGATTCCCAAGCTAACAATATATCGCGAAGAAGTCGATCGGCGCAG
The DNA here is from genome assembly GCF_036701115.1 of Microcoleus sp. Pol1C5. Taxonomy (NCBI): domain Bacteria; kingdom Bacillati; phylum Cyanobacteriota; class Cyanophyceae; order Oscillatoriales; family Microcoleaceae; genus Microcoleus; species Microcoleus sp. Pol1C5. The sequence goes on from NZ_JAUBQE010000013.1 coordinate 112,201, forward strand.
CAGCAGCCGGGGTGATATTACAGTCGTCGGTCGGAGAATATTAGATGAACTGCGCGTCAGTTTGGAATTGCTGCCAGAAGAAGCAGAGGCGATCGAAGATGAGGTATTGAACCCTTACCGAAAATACAGGCAAAAAGGCGAACGCTACGAACAATCACTGCAAGAAGCAATGCAGCAAGAATATCCCTTTTCTCAGGAAACTCGCGAGGAGTTAAAACGCTTGCAGCAAGTTTTAGGGCTTACCGACGAAGATGCCGCAAAAATCGAAGAATTAGTCATTCCTAAATCTTTATTTGCTAAATTGTACAAGGCGATATCCACAGTTTTGGAGGGACACCGCAACCCCAATCTGCCACCAGCCAGTAGCGCCCCTCACCTTGAATTGCAGGCAAGTCCGGCGGTATCCTCGCAGGTAAATCTGAACGGAAAAACCGATTTCTCGTTAGCGCAGCCCGCCCCTACGGGGGCTGCGCCAACGGAGAGGATCGCCAGCCCAGCAGCACTTGTCCCCAAAGAAACTCGCAAATTCAATCCTTATCTTGCCGGGGCAACAATTGCGGCTCTCTTAGCTGCGATCGGCGGAGTTTACGGATATCTCAAGTGGCAAGAAGGGCAGCAGCGAGTCCAGAAAGAATCCCAACAGCTCAATCAAATTGAAGCTCTTTATAAAGGCAGTAATTATGAAGACTGCATCAGCCAAATACCAACAATTGCCGATACTTCCAGCCGCTATGCGTCCGCTCAGGAGTTACAGGAACAGTGCCAAGCAGGTCTGCGGTGGAAGAACGCCAAAGTCAAAAATTTCGCTCAGCATTCAGATGCCGTTGGGTCTGTTGCTTTCAGTCCAGACGGCTTAATGTTAGCCAGCGGTTCTAAAGACAAAACCATCCAAATTTGGGATTTAGCTACAGGCAAGTCGATCCGCACTTTTCCAGGAGATTCTTCCACTATTTGGTCGGTTGCTTTTGACTCAAGCGGTACGAAACTGGCGACTGGAACCGGTTTTTGGCGAGTCATGCTGTGGGATTTGAAAACAGGGCAAGTGATTCGCAGTCTCGACCACACTGCTTCTGTTTGGTCTGTCGCTCTCAGCCCTAACGGACAGCTTGTCGCTAGCGGTAGCGGAGACAAAACCACAAAGATTTCGGATGCAGCAACTGGTCGTTTGATTCAGAGTTTTCCAGACCATACAGATTTTGTTTATTCTGTTGCTTTCACTCCAGATGGAAAAAGTTTGGTTAGCGCTTCTAAGGATAAAAAAATTACAGTTGTTGATGTCGCAACAGGGGCGTTGCTCAAAACCATTGAGGGACACGGCGACCCCGTGAGGTCGATTGCTGTTAGCCCAGACGGCAAGACAATTGTTAGCGGTTCCTACGATGAAAGTATTAAAATCTGGAATATCGAAACTGGAGATTTAATTCGCTCTATCCAGGGACATTCTGACGATATTGTCTCGGTTGCTATCAGCCCGGACGGGAAGTTTATTGCAAGCGGAAGCAAGGATAAAACTATTAAAGTTTGGGATTTTGCTACCGGAGAATTGCTGAATACTTTGACGGGACATTCCGATGAGGTTTATGTGGTGACTTTTAGTCCCGATGGCAAAACTATTGCTAGCGGTTCTAAAGACAATACTATTAAGTTGTGGCTGAGGTAATTGTCACCTGTCATTTAATTGCTAAGATTAAGCTCGTTTTTTAAGGTTTTGGGAAAGTGCCAATAAGGCGTTTCTAATTCGTCCTCAGTTGGATAATTTTCAGGGGATTCCTCTCGGATTTGAAAAAAGTGGTAGAGGTTAGCCACAGTTAAATCGGATATTTCTTGCCAATTCGAGGCCGCTAAAGCTGGATAGCCAGTAGCGATCGCCTGCTGGCTGATATAAACTTCGTATCCCCGGCGGATTTCCGGCGACAAAGCGAAGGTTAGCTGGTCGCGCAAAGAGAGAAAGTGAGACTTTTGCTTTAAAGTTTCATAAAGGGAAGCTTCCGCAGCTAATACCGCGAATGTAGTGTACACGCTGCTTTTTAAACTATCGCCGGTAAGTTTATCTAAACTAGCTAACTGGTGCTGCTCTTTTGGAGACAAAGTTTGCATCCAATTAACCTCATTTTGCCAAAATTCTATTACACTTAAATCATGACCGAGAATCCTAGTAACTTCAGGAAATAAAAAATCTAGTTCTGGTTCGGATTGACATCCTTTAACAACAGTTAGAAGATTTTGACGAATTTTTGATTGGAGTTCCAGCAGGCGATCGCTCACCATATCGTAGGCGCGCTGCAAGTGAAACGTAACGCCGATCGCCTGCTCGATCGCCCAAACACATTCCATTTGCCTGAGCTGTCCGGCAGAACACAGCCCCTCCAACAAACTAGGATTATCATAAATTTTTAAAGCCTCAAACAGCATATCCCGCCCGCTATTAATTTCGTAATTCCGAAGTTTAATATCTGGCACTGTTAGGGCTGACTGACAGCGTTTAATAGCTTTAGAAAAAATCTCGTAACCGTTAACCAGTTTCTGGCGGTGCATTTCAAAACTAGAGTCGTGAGCCACCTTAAAAATCTGCTGGATTACCTCTACTCCCCTATCTTTGAGGATGTGTCTGAGATCGATAAATCCGTCTTTAATTTTTAGCTTCTGGTGCTTTGCCTCTTCTCGAATTTTTAATACTTGGTTGAGGTTTACTGCGGACAAAACTGTGTTCGATACAGTGCCAATACCAATGACAGCAGCAGTCGCTTGCATAACTGCCAAATTAATTTTCAGACAGTTAAGCATTCTGTATATTTTTTGAAACCCCTGGTGAGTGTGAGCCACCTGCAACGGCGCCAGTGTCACGTACACGGCAGCTACCAGCGGCTGTATGGGGCCACCTCCGGCTAACTGTGCGAGCAATCCTATAACTCCGCGATCGGATAGAGTTCCACTTGTTGATTGATAAAAGATTTTTGCGATCTCCACAAACTCCCCTGTCACCGGATCTCTAGCAGCAGGGAGCAATTTTCCTGTTTTGACAGCAGGCTGTACGAGGTTGCCACTATTGAGTCGAGCCTGAGTTGCAGGGGTGAATAGATAATCCATGTTGTGACTCAGCGTGCATTCAAAAAGGCAGATGTTCTGTATTGTATGCTGTTTAGGGAAACGAGGGATGAAAGGAAATGAATGAGTATCTCAAGGTATTCCAGGCTATTACCCAGTTTAGCGATCGATTGTTGGCAAACGAATATCAATCCGTGGAGATTAAACAGTCAGCTACCCAACTCAGCTTAGATGTGGAACCTTGTATTGAGGAAATTAAGCAATCTGCCCTCAGACTCAAGAGCTTACTTCAGGTATGTTTCAAAGATGTATCTCAGGCTGAGGATGTCTGGAATAGTAAGCCGAGAATTGCTGGAGCATCTGCTGTTGATGTCTGGGAGCAAATGGGCGAACTAAGCGGATGCGATGTGAGAATTCGCAGTTTAGGAAAACAAGGCAAATATGATGCTGTTGCTAAAGTTCGCAAATCTTGGAGCGACAAGGCGACCAAGTTAAAAACTCAGTGGTTTTTGTGGGATAAAAGCCCTCAAGTATTTCAGAGAGATACTATTGGTTTTTTTGAAAAAGATAATTTGCACAAAGAGTTGCGGAATGAGGTTGATTCCCAGATCGAGCGAGTGAGTTTAATTATGGAGCATGAACTAAGTTTAATTTTTAAAGAATTACAATCTATTGATATAGAAAAAATTGAAGTTTGTATTGAATGCTTCGACCTAAACAGTCAGTTGAAATTTAGAGAGCGTCTCCAATCAATAGGCGGGGAGATTCTATCGAAGTTTACGGAGCCACTGAAATATTTGCCGGATTCTTATATGAAGAGTTTTAGAGAAATACTGAAAGATACTGTAGATACTTTGGTTCATAAAAGCAAGATGGAAATCAGTTTGGTCGATTTTGAAGAGTCTTGTAAAGTGCTTGGCTCAATCATGGATAAGTTGATTTTAGAGATTTTTGAAGAGCGTATAAAACTGGCTATTGAAACAGTAGAAAAAGCGATGAAGTTCTACAATAATTTTTTAGAGAAGCAGGCGCGTTATCAGCAAGAGACAGCCCAACAGCGAGCGGCGGAAAAAGATTGGATCGAATGGCAGCGGCAGCAACTCAGGGAAGTCCAGCAGTATATTGATGCAGTTATTAGTCATTAGTTATTGGTCATTAGTCATTAGTTATTGGTCACTGGTTATTGGTTATTGGTTAGTAGTTATTGGTTATTGGTTATTAGAACGAACAACTAACAATTAACAAATAACCACTGACCACTAAAAACAGTCAATAATCAACAGTCAACTGATTATTGATATTGACCGCTGAGTTCGTAAACGATCGCGCCCAAAGACGCTAAGCTAGCTAAAATTAGCATTCCTGCCGGCATGAATTTTTGAGTTTTAACCAGGCGCACAATAAAGACTATTACTAAAACAGCGGAGATGGCTGCTGCTAATGTTAAACCCCAACTTTGTCCCATAAGCTGGGCGGTGCCGGCAAAAATTAGCAGCGAACCGCTAATCAAGCCCGAAATGAGCGAGGCTTGGCTTTTGGCCTTGATATAACCCATGATGCCGCCAACCAGTGTTAAAATGCCGTAGCCGATCGCCGCTGCTGTACCTAAATTCATTTTTAATCCTCCTGAATTGACTCTTTGCATCTAAATTTATACAGCGCGGCCTGCAATTAGTGTCACGAATTGTTAGAAAATTTATTAAAGCCAGTCAGGATATGTAACTGTTATACAATTGCCATTATGTCAGCCCTAACTTCTGCTGCGATCGCCCAAATTCGTTACCTCCAGCGCCAAGCAGCATCCCTGCTGCTGTATCAGTCAGTTCTCAAAAGCCCCGCAGGTCAAGCTTTTCTGGATTTGCTGCAAGCCCTCCACCACAGCGAAGTCAGCGGTTTGGAATGTCAGGTAGCTTACGGGAACTGGTTCAAAGTTCAGGCTGCTAAAAATCTGAGCTGGAAAGATTCTCTGATTTCCGAAATTCTCAAAGACGAAAACCCCTTTTCACGGCGAGCACAGCAAACAGATTTTGCAAGTTTGCCCCCCGCGTTGGTGGAGGCCGCCAGACATGATTTACAAGTGCTGCAAAATATTTACGAATGCAGCAGCGAACAGTTGAGCAAGTGGGTTCGGGTAGCGGGTCAACTTGACGCAGTGCCTCCGATTTGGCATTCAGAAACTGTAGCAGAACCGGGAAATTTGCCGCTGCACGGGCAACTAGAAAAATGGTCGAGCGCGGCGGAATCTTTGGCAGTTTATTACCGACAGTTTGGCACGGGTTTGTTTGCCGAATATCGCGCTTTTGCGTGGCGGAGAGGGCAGTTTGCGAGTATTTCGCATCCCGATCGCATAACTTTAAAAGAGTTGGTTTGCTGCGATTGGCAGCGGGATGCTCTGGTGAAAAATACGGAGTTTTTGTTGGCAGGTTATCCGGCTTTGCACGTCTTGCTGTACGGGAGCCGGGGTTCGGGCAAGTCTTCTTTGGTGAAGTCGCTGTTAAATGAATTTGGATCTCGCAATCTGCGCTTGATTGAAGTATCTAAATCAGATTTGCAAGATTTACCGCTAATTGTCGAGCAGTTGCGGGGAGTTCCTCAAAAGTTTATCATTTTTGTAGACGACCTTTCCTTTGAAGAAGATGATGATGCTTTTAAAGCTCTGAAAGTTGTTTTGGAAGGAAATGTCACTGCTCGCTCTCAAAATGTGGTAGTTTACGCAACATCTAACCGCAGGCATTTAATTCGAGAGTTTTTTGACGACAGGCCTCGCCCCCGCGATGGAGACGAAGTTCACGCTTGGGATACGGTGCAGGAAAAACTTTCCTTTAGCGATCGATTTGGCTTGACTTTAACTTTTGAACCGGCAGATCAAAACACTTATTTAACAATTGTCCGACATCTGGCAAAACTTGCTGGAATCAAACTCGCTGCTGAGGATTTGGAGCACCGCGCTAAAGAATGGGCAACTCGTCGCAACGGGCGATCGGGCAGGACTGCGCGGCAGTTTGTTGATTTCCTGAAAGCAGATTTAGCCCTTTTTGACAAATAGATGGTCTGCGCTGGGAAGGCGGGTTTTAACTGAGATGTTACATCCTTCTCAATAATTTTTTTATGAACAGGCAAGATGCCTGTTCATAAAAAAATTCACTCTTTGTGGAACAGGCATCTTGCCTGTTGCTTACAAGGGTGCAAAATGCCTGTTTTAGCCGATATATGGGAAGGCAATTCTGGATAGGAATCAACCCGCCCTTACAGCACCCAAGGGCGAAATAAAAATTCTTAATTTTTTCATAATTTTATTGATAACAACTAACTAACAAAATTTGATATAATTATCAAAATCCCCAAAGAAACCTCCTGAGCCAGAACCCATCCTGACTCCCTAAATTGACCACTAAATAACGAGGAAAATATCATGGGTTTATTTGATAAAGTATCGCAGACTCGCCAAGAAACGGACGTAACGTTAGGGCCGGCCGAAGCATTTGCGGCGATCGCGCTAATTGCCGTAGCAGCCGACGGTTACATCAATGACAGCGAAAGTAAAGCGATTAGCATGACTCTATCTCGGATGCAACTGTTCCGCAGTTATCCCGATGACGTGATGAGAAAAATGCTCGATCGCCTGCTGATGATTCTGCAACGGCAAGGAGTTGAGGTACTGTTTAATGCAGCTTTGGCAACGCTTCCCGACGAACTTAAAGAAACTGTTTTTGCTGTCACAACTGATATCGCTTTAGCCGATGGCGAGGTTTCAGAAGAAGAAGAACAACTTTTGAACGATCTTTACAGTGCCTTGGGGCTTTCCGAAGATATTGCCCTCAAGATTATAGACGTGATGTTGATTAAGAACAAAGGTTAAGAAAGAAGGGGAAGGAGTGAGAAGGGCGAATTTTACAATATAAAAAATTAGCGCCTACTTACTTAGGTGATAACTTCTCCCAAAGTGCGGGTTTACCGATATGATGGTTGGTAAAATTGCGATCTAATTTGCAATCGCCCGTTACTACCTCAAATGCCTTTCACTTACACCCGCACTGTTCACTTTCAAGATACCGATGCTGCTGGAGTCGTTTACTTTGCTAACGTTTTGGCGATGTGCCACGAAGCTTACGAGGCATCTCTAGCAGCATCGGGAATCAATCTCAAAGCATTTTTCAGCAATTCCGAGGTTGCCTTTCCCATAATTCATGCTAGTGTAGATTTTTATCGCCCAATGTTTGCGGGCGATCGGCTGACGATTCAATTGACCCCCAAACAAGTTGCTGGCGATGAATTTGAAATTGTCTATCAAGTATTTTCTGGCGAAGTTGCAGGAAGAAGCGCAGCAAAAGCTCTTACTAAGCACGTCTGCATAAATGTAGTTAGCCGAACTCGAAAACAGCTATCTGAAGACTTAATGCAGTGGATGAGGAAATTTGAGATTCAGATTTCCGATTAGTTCTATCTTTAAATAATAGCAGGGTATGACAGTCAAATTTCTGTTTAGTTGATATTATTCCTGACTTTTTGATATTATGTCAAATCGCAATTATGCCATTGTGGGCACGGGAGCTTTAGGCGGATTCTACGGTGCTAGACTCCAACAAGCAGGTTTAGAAGTCAATTTTTTGCTGCGCAGCGATTACGATCGGGTCAAAAAACACGGTTTGATTGTCGATTCTCCCGAAGGCGACTTCACCCTCCCCCACGTCCGCGCCTACCACGACGCGCACAAAATGCCTCAGTGCGACGTAGTAATTGTAGCGCTGAAAACCACTCAAAATCACTTGTTGCCAAAAATATTGCCTCCTTTATTAAAGGATAACGGCGCGGTTTTAGTATTGCAAAACGGATTGAATGCCGAACCGGAAGTAGCTAAAATTGTCGGTGCAGACCGAGTGCTTGGCGGGCTGTGTTTTCTCTGTTCTTATAAAGTTGGGCCCGGTCATATCTGCCACCTAGATTACGGCACTGTCACACTCGGAGAATATGCCCAGGACTACAAAGCAATCGGTATTACTGATAGATTGCACAAAATTGCTGCGGACTTTAAACGTGCTCATATTCCTATTAAAATGAGCGAAGATTTGCTATTATCAAGGTGGAAAAAGCTAGTTTGGAATATTCCTTATAACGGGCTGTCTGTAGTGTTGGATGCCAGGACTGACGAACTGATGGCTAATCCTGATACTCTGATTTTAGTCAAGGAAATGATGGGGGAAGTGGTAGCGGGAGCCAAAAGTTGCGATCGCATTATTCCCGATGACTTTATCCCACATATGCTCGAATACACTGAGAAAATGAAGCCTTACCGCACCAGCATGAAAATCGATTATGATGAATCGCGGCCCCTGGAAGTTGAGGCGATTTTTGGTAATCCGATACGGGTGGCGCAGCAAGCAGGTATTAAGTTGCCCCAAATAGAGGTACTTTACCGAATGTTGAAGTTTGTGGATTTTCAAAGACAAGAAGCAGAGAGGACGAGAAGGCTGTTAGGTTTGTCGTAATTTAGGTCAAATAGCGATAAGGTGCGCAATGCGCACCTACATAAATTGACATTCGATCGCAATTTTTTGCAATTGTTCTCGATTAACTTTGCCTTGAGAATTGCGCGGCAATTGTTCGACTATTACCCAATATTTCGGTCGCTTAAATTTGCTCAACTTATCTTCTATTGCCGCTTGCAGATTTTTGACAGTAACTTCGGACTTAGCGGGAACGTAGATAGCCGTAACGACTTGACCCCAATCTTTGTCTGGCAAGCCAATTACAGCAATATCCGCAACTAAATTAGTCGATCGCACAACGGCTTCAACTTCCGCCGGAAATACATTTTCTCCGCCTGTGATAATTTTGTCGCTGCTGCGTCCGACGATATTTAAGTAGTTATTTTTATCAAAAAACCCCAAATCGTCTAATTGGAAATATTCGCTATCGCCAAATTGTTCAGGATAATAACCCAACGCCAAAGATTTAGCATTGACCACAATATTTCCGATTTGATTATCGCACAAAATATCGCCATTGGCACTGCGAATAGTTATTTTAGCGTGCGGTAAAGTTTGACCGGAACTGCTATTGCCCGCGAGAAAATCTTCGGGTTTTAGTGTAGCAATTTGCGAGGCAGTTTCGGTCATGCCATAACTGGGTGCTAACTTGATTTGATAGTTTCTAGCTGTTTCTAAAAGTTCCGACCAAGCGGGAGCACCGCCCAAAAGTACAGCACGAAACCGTCCAAGCCAATTAGCTGTATCTGGGTTTTGCAGCAGCCGTTGCAGTTGAGTTGGAACTAAAGAAATGAAAAATTCTTCGGGTTGGATATTGCTTTTTTTACCATTTTCTAATTCTTTAAATGGCTGAATGGCTAGTTTGCCTCCGGTAGTAAAGGAACGCATGAATTGCATTAAACCGCTGACGTGGTATAATGGCAAAACGCAGAACGAGTTGATTTTGTCAACTTTAAAATATTGTTGAAAACCTTGTACTGATGCGGTTAATGTTTCCCAAGTGTGGATGGCAAAACGGATTTTTCCTGAAGAACCACCAGTGGGAATCATGATCCTATCAAAACCGTTTTTAGTCGGCGAATGGAATTCGCGGCTATACAAACGAAGCCCGCCTTCGCGGACTGGGATAGGGGGATTTTTGGGAAGCGGGTATTGTCCTAAAAATATGTCGGGTTGGACTAAATCAAAGACTTGTTGCCATTCTGGTTTTACCCAGTTGGGATTGCAGAGAAAAATCGGGCATTTGGCGGCGCGGGCGGCGGTGAAACTCGCCAGAAATTGCACTGGTTCTGGTTGTGCAAGGCAAATTTTTGGCGGTGTTTTCTGTGCGGGATTTTGGGTGATTTCTTGAAATAGCCGATCGACAATTCGGGCAAATTCGCCGCTGTCACAACCGATGAGCCAATTATCGGGCAAGCCAGCCGCGAGATCCCGAATATTTACTGTGAGATTTGTTGCCATAGATGCTTTCACCAAGTTTTTCGATTCAAAACAATTACTTAACCCGCTGGATTTAGTCGTGGGACTAATCTAAAATCTAAAATCTAAAATCTAAAATCGAATCATTGTCGTCGAACCAGCAATCAGTTCCGAAGCCTAATGCTCTCTTATTAAAAGACAATTCTGTTGCTAAATTTAATGCTGCTTGTCTGCCGATTTGGGTTTCAAATACTGATGAGAAAACAGCGTCTATATTGTGAGTTTGACAAAATTTTCGCAGTTGGGATGGAGAACCGCATATCGCAGGTTTAATGACGAAAATGCCCCGCCAGCCTTGGCTGTAGCACTCTTGGATGCGATCGAGGTTGGCTGCAGATTCATCAAGGGCGATCGGAGTTGCATAAATAGCATTCAATTCTACCATTTCCTGAAACTGTGTTACGGGCAGCGGCTGTTCCAAAAATTCAATGTCTGCAGAAAAATCGGGAGTTGCTTTTACCTTGTCGCAAGCTTCCAGCCATGTTTTAGCCTGCGAGTAACAGAGTCCCCCGTTGGCATCTAAGCGCAAAAATGCTTTTTCGCGATCGCACAAATTGTGCATTGCTTGCACTAGCTGCTGAAAAATCTGTAATTCTTCCTCAATTGCAGCAACACCAATTTTCCATTTAAACGTCCGATATCCCTCTAACCAAAGCACTTGCAAAGCCTGCAAAGCTGTTTCACCTGCTGGCAATAAACCGCTGAACCGATTTTTTTCTTCCTCATTCCCAACCTCTCTCGATTGGTGACTGCTTAAGAGTGAAGCCGCAATCAATCTCGATTTTAGGCGAAGTCTAGATCCCCCTAAATCCCCCTTAATAAGGGGGACTTTGAGAATATTTCTTGTCCCCCCCTTATTAAGAGGGGTTAGGGGGAATCTAGAGTTTGATAGTGCTGACTCAAAGCCAAATTGACAAGCAGGCAATTCAGCAGAAATAGAGAAAATCGCCTCTTCTGAAATATTAGTCGCCAGCGATTTACAAAAATCTAAAGCTTGCTCAAAACTTTCGGAACCAAACCAACTCAAAGGGGCAATCTCTCCCCAACCAATTTGATTATTTTCGCCCACAAGTCGCAGGATAATTCCCGATCGAACATCCCAGATGCCGTGACTTGTTTGCAAGGGACGCTTAAATTTTCGCTGATAAGTGCGAAACTCGAATTGATGAAACATTAGTTTTTTAGTTAATCATAAAATTGTCTCACAACTGATCCAAAATTATCAATATTTTCAAAATGGATATTGTGACCAGCTTTTGGTACAATTTCCAGAATGGCGACCGGACACAATTTGGCAATTTCGGTATTTATAATTGTAAATTTATCATCATATTCTCCCGCTAGCAAGAGGATGGGGATGTGATTTTGTGCGAGTTTTTCCCAGAGAGAGGGCTGGTTGCCGGTTCCCATATTGCGGAGAGATTTGGCTAACTCTAAGGGATTGTTTGCTAAGCGGGTTTCTATGAGTTTGTCGAAGTTGGGAGAGTTTTTTAAAGATTTGAATAAAGGGCGATCGTACCAGTTGAATAAAAAATCTTTAATGTTGCTATTTTCCAGCTTTTGTGCTAGCTGTAAATCGGCTTCCAGGCGGTGCGATCGCTCTTTTTCGGTTTTCAATCCTGGCGAAGCTGACTCTAACACTACTTTCTCGAATCTTTCTGGAAAATGTAATGCCATGTAAAGTGCCAACCGCCCGCCCATTGAATAGCCCAACAACAAACATTTATCTATTTGTAAATCATCTAATAACTCGATTAATGCTTGGGCAGTAGTTGACATATTGTAGCAACTTTCGTCGCCGATTACTCTGGTTTTTCCGTGACCGGGAAGGTCAACTGCTAAGCAGCAATAACTGTTAGAAAGTAAGGGAATGACCCTGCTAAAGTCTTGACTGCTGCCCGTGAATCCATGCAAAAATAAAAGTGTCGGCTGATTCTTGTTGCCAGTTAAGGAATAGTGAAAGTTATAATTATTAAATTTGTTCATAGACAATTCTACGATTCAATGTGAGGTACGAATTGCTGAATTAAAGAAGATTTTGAGAAGTCGCCCAACTCTGCCAACTCCACGAACTCCCTCAACTTAGCAAACCATACCTCAATTTTACCGGAATTCTCGATCGCCGGCTCTACAAAGCAAACCCCAACGCCAGCAGCAGTCCGCTCGAAAAATGCAGCGTAACTGCGATAAACTTAGAGTTGCTGACCTTTACCGGTTGGTTGTGATAGTCTGTGACATGGCGGCAAAGGTCGATCGCAAATGGTAAACTCCCAAAAATCAACAGCGTCCAAATTGGGAACATTCCCAAAGCCACAAATACCACACTCAAAACATAAATGCTGCCGCACAACCACTGCAACAACTGGGCACCTTTTTTCGTACCGAGTCGAACAATTGGGGATTTTTTACCCGCCGCCAAATCGTCCTCAACTTGGTGAAAATGGGAACAAAATAAAATGATACTCGTTGTAATTCCCACGATTGCCGAAGCCGCTAAATTAGTTGCAGACCAAGTTTGAGTTTGACTGTAATAAGCAGCGGCAAAGGCTAGCGGCCCGAAGGTGAAAAAGCAAATAATTTCCCCCAAACCCTGATAGCCAAGACGAAACGGAGGCCCTTGATAAGTGTAGCCGAGAGCACAGCACAAAACTACCAGCAAAATTACTGTTGGGTCTTTTTGCCACCAGCTTATGGCGCAAATTCCCGACACTCCAACTGCTAGAAACAGATTGGCTAGCCCGAAAATTAAAGTTTTATTTCCGGTTAAGTTAACTAGAGAATGCGCTTTGTTTTTATCGATGCCTGTTTCTGAGTCAAATACATCATTGCTGAGATTCAACCATGCTATAATCAAAATGGCTGACATTAAAAATGTCGAAAAAATTGACGAATTAATCGTTTGAGTTTCGGCAAAAGCAATTGCAGTTCCTACTGAAATAGGAATCACCGCAACGCTGTACATGGGCGGCTTGATTGCCGCCAGCCACAATTTACTATTTGAACGTTCAATTAACTTTGTTGTCATCACACAAACTTGATTCAATTGATAGCAGCGTAGTAATTTTACAATTTTATTGGTGAACAAAGTCTACTCTCGATCGGGTTGAGTGCGCGGCAGACATCCACACAGAGGCTGTGGCGGTACTCAAACAGCGCACGTAGCCCGTCTGTAAACCTCTGCGGGGGTCGATGACTTTTGGGAAATTTAGCCGATCGATCTTAAAGTTTTGTGTCTAAATGTTTCGCTCGATCGCCCGACGGTCGGTTTTTTTCCCCAACAGAGCCCAAACAGGGAGGGAAACTCAAAAGGTCGTGTTTTGCGATCGCCCTCCCGTGCTTAGATCGAAATAGGGGTTTTAGCCGGACAAACCCACACTCTATCTGACAAATCTGCTATTCTCGCTTTCATGACAGTAATACCGCACCGCGCTAATCTCTTGCAAGACCGCAATCAACTGCATCAGTTTCTGTTAAATTGCCAGCAGTCTTTAACCGAAAAAGATCGCACAAAAATAGTTAGTATTTCTCAGGAAATTTATCCCCTCGATCCGCTAGCTGTACTGCAAGAGATTTCCGAACCTTGTCAGCGGCACTTTTACTTTGAAAAAAGAGACCCCATTGCCGGCAAAAGTTTTGCAATTGCCGCCCTTGATTCGGCAATCCATCTCACCGTAGCAGGAACCGATCGATTTGTGGCAGCTCAAAACTTTATTCGTTCAACAGTTGCCAATACAATTACCATTGGTGCGGAACGCTTGCCATTTAGCGGGCCTCACTTTTTTTGTAGCTTTGCTTTTTTTGATGAGAACATTGCTGCTAATTCTTACTTTCCGCCCGCCACCATATTTTTACCCAAATGGCAGATTACCCGACAGAAAGATAGCTGCATTCTCGTCGCAAATGCCATCATAGAAAAAGATCGAAACGTTAAAAACATTGCTGAGAATATTTGGCAAACCTTTGATAAAATTGAATCTCGCAAATACCATAAACTAACAACTGCGATCGACAGTTCGATATCTTTGAAACAAATCCCCGTCAATGATGCTAGTCAATTTAAAACATCAGTCAAGTCTGCTTTAGAATTGATCGCCTCTAAATATTTTAGTAAAATAGTTTTATCCCAAGCAATCAATGTGATTTCTGAAACCCCTTTCAGTTTAATAGATTCATTAAACAACTTGCGCCTCAGCTATCCAGATTGCTATGTATTTTCAACCAGTAACGGGAAAGGACAAAATTTTATCGGTGCTAGTCCAGAACGCTTAATTAGCATTCACAACAATCAGTTATTAACAGATGCTTTAGCAGGTTCGGCACCGAGAGGAAAAACTGAGGCGGGAGATGCGAAATTAGCCCAAGGATTGCTAGAGAGTGAGAAGGATATTCGCGAACATCAAGTTGTGATTGACTTTATTGTCGATCGCCTGTCTAAACTCGGCATAACCCCCAAATTTTCCCCAGTGCCCAGACTGCTGCAACTATCAAACATTCAGCATTTGTGGACACCTATAACAGCTCAAATTCCCCCTGATATTCATTTATTAAAGATTTTAGCTCAACTGCATCCAACCCCAGCGGTAGCGGGCGTGCCGAGAGATGTTGCCCTCGAACAAATTCGCCGCTGCGAAAGCTGCGATCGCTCTTTGTACGCAGCACCCCTCGGCTGGATCGATCGCGCCGGCAACGGCGAATTTGCCGTCGGCATTCGATCGGCTTTAATCGATGGCGATCGGGCTATACTTTATGCTGGTGCTGGTATTGTGGCGGGTTCGGAACCAGAGAAAGAACTAGCAGAAATTCAGCTCAAATTACAACCACTTTTAAATGCTTTAGTCTAATAATTAAGCTAATTTGCAGGAGCTAGAGTTGTCAAGTTAATTGATTGAGTCTGTGTTAATGTTTAATTTTCACCTCCTCAAAATGTTCTACTATGGGAAAAGGATCGTAAAAATGGTGAAGCATTCTTTTCCACTCTTGATATTCAGCGGAATTCCTAAATCTAATTGTATGAGCTTCTATATTTTCCCATTTTACCAATAATAGATATTTTCCTTGAACTTCTGTGCAGCGATGAAGTTCGTGAGATAAATATCCATCTATAGACGATATCAGACTGGAGGCTTCTCTAAAAGCTATCTCAAAATCACCCTCACAGCCAGATTTGACATTAAGCACAACCGCCTCAAGAATCATAAAAATGTATCCTGACAATTATTTGAGTATAATATCCTAGCACAATACAGAGTTGAGCTACTCAGGTTTAGCAATGCCAATAGATTTTCGCAACACAAATACCGTCTGGGCTTCCGTATTAGCAGAAACTTTGCAGCGGTTGGGATTAACTACCGCCGTGATTTGTCCCGGTTCGCGATCGGCACCGCTAACAATAGCCTTTGCTCAAAACAAAAAAATAGAAACTATTCCCATACTCGACGAACGTTCAGCGAGTTTTTTTGCATTAGGAATTGCCAAAAAATCCTATTTGCCAACCGCACTAATTTGCACATCGGGAACCGCCGCCGCGAACTTTTATCCGGCGATAATTGAAGCCAGAGAAAGTCGAATTCCGCTGCTAATATTCACCGCCGATCGGCCTCCTGAATTGCGGGACTGTCACGCCGGACAAGCGATCGACCAAGTGAAACTATACGGCAATTATCCGAACTGGCAAGCCGAATTAGCGATACCTTCTGCGTCCACAGGAATGCTAGACTATCTGCGGCAGACGATCGTGTATGCTTGGGAGCGATCGCAATTTCCAACACCGGGCCCCGTCCACCTCAACATCCCGTTTCGCGACCCGCTTATACCCGTTCCAGACATAGCCGTAGAAGCTTTAGAAACAAAATTTAATCCCGAAGATTTCTTTGCAGGATTAGAACCAATTTTCGCGGGAGAAAGCTCTACCCCCCCCAGCCCCCCCTTGTTAAGGGGGGGAGAAGAAAGTACCATGCAACAGTGGCAAAAGTGCAGCAAAGGGATTATTATTGCAGGCGTTGCACAGCCTGAATTTGCCGAAAAATACTGTAGTGCGATCGCCCAAATTTCCAAATCCTTAAACTGGCCTGTTTTAGCAGAAGGACTATCCCCAGTCAGAAACTACGCCCAACTCAATCATTATCTAATTTCCACCTACGATTTAATCCTGCGAAACCGCGAACTAGCAGATAAATTAACCCCAGAAATCGCCATTCAAATCGGAGACTTACCCACAAGCAAAGAACTGCGAAACTGGCTAGACAAAACCAAACCAAAACGCTACATAATCGACCCCACCCACCACAATTTCGATCCCCTACACGGTCAAACAATTCACCTGCGAACCTCGGTAGAAAATCTCGCAACTAATCTCGCAACTATATTAACTCTTGTCCCCCCCCTTATTAAGGGGGGGTTAGGGGGGGATCGAGCCCCTGCTACCACTAAGATCTCCCATCAAATCCCCCCCCTGACCAATGGGGAATCAAGTCTTGTCCCCCCCCTTATTAAGGGGGGGTTAGGGGGGGTTCTAACCTCTCCCTCATACGAATACCTCCAACTTTGGCGCAACACCGAAATCCAAGTCAGACAAACAATAGACCAAAAAATATCAACAATTAACCACGTAATCGAGCCCAAAGTTTCCTGGCTGCTTTCCCAAATTTTGCCGCCTGGAACACCGATATTTATTGCCAACAGTATGCCCGTCCGAGATGTCGAGTTTTTCTGGAAGCCAAACCACTTAGAAATAAAACCTTTTGTCAATCGCGGCGCTAACGGCATAGACGGCACATTATCAACAGCTTTGGGAGTTGCTCACCGCAATCAAAGCAGCATCATGCTAACAGGCGATTTAACACTTTTGCACGATACGAACGGTTTTTTAATTAAAAATAAATTTGTCGGTCATCTGACAATCATATTAATTAATAATAACGGTGGCGGAATTTTTGAAATGTTGCCCGTTGCGAAATTTGACCCGCCCTTTGAAGAGTTTTTTGCCACGCCGCAGCAGATTAACTTTGCTCAGTTGTGTGCAACTTATGGCGTGGAACACGAGATAATAGACGATTGGGAACAGTTCAAACAAAAATTAAGTTTTTTGCCAAATAGCGGGATTCGCGTCTTAGAATTGCCAACAGACAGGCGCGCCGATGCTAAATGGCGGCAAGATAATCTAAGTAAATTTGCCAAAGATTTGTAAATTTGTAGGTTGAGCAGGTGGAACGAAACCCAACCTACACTAATTTAAACTGCTGGTTGAGCTAGCAGCGCATCTAACTCTCCATCTGCATCGAGTTTGTGAATGTCATCGCAGCCGCCTACGTGTTGCTTATTAATGAAAATTTGGGGCACGCTGCGGCGTCCGTTAGCGCGATCGGCCATTGCTTTTCTAGCCGCTTCGTCGCCATCAATTTTGTATTCCGTGAAATTTACGCCTTTCCACCACAGCAAAGTTTTGGCGCGGATGCAGTAGGGACAGGTTTGCCAAGTATAGATTTCCACATTGGCTTTGATGCGATCGGGCTTGCGGCCCAAGATGGGATTGAGAAAATCAAGCATTTTCGGTACTGGGGTAAAAATTAAACTGGTTGGGGGATTAACGATCATTTTAGCGAAATGCCGTCAGCCCCACGTCCTACCCAAAAATCGGCGCGGGATGGAATTGCCTGTGGCAACCTGTGGCTCTGTGACCCTAGTCACAACTTTACTCTACTCGGATCACTTGCTTTCACCCTAGAGAATCACATTCGCGGCCTCATTAATATCACCGATCTTTTGAGGAAACCAGAAGATGATAAATATATCGAATTCAACCGCACTGCCATGCACCCCGTACAACTCCTTCCCGGCGCTATCTCTGAAATCCTCGCTTCTGTAACCGATACAGGCGTTTTGACTCTGGCGGATCGCTACGGTTTGATGGCCGCCACCTTCGACGACTCTCTGAATGACGAAGACAGAGGCTGTGTCAACCGCTTGCTGCGGGCGGTGCTCAGAGGCCGAGTGAAAGTAGTCAACGAACTTTCAGCAGCATTCTAATCGGGATTTGAAGTTTTGTTCTGAAGGCAGGGTGAGTCAGCGGTAGATGAAAATAGTGGAAACTCAGGCAGGAGTGGAAACAGCAGTAATTTGAATTCGATTTAAAAGTTTTCTCCTCTAACTCAACAACGGTTTATTTGTCAAAGCAGCCTTTACCGGCTGCTTTTTTTTTGATTTAATCGCGGATTTTCAGGTTGTACTGGCGGCAGAGGGCGATCAGTTTTTGTTGGAATCGATCGCGCACATTGAAACTTGTGTTTTAACCACGTCTAAAGCTTCAATTTTGGGCCGGAAACAACCTAAAACCCTATCAGGGATTGAAACGCAGCAGTCAGCACCCTAACTAAAAACTTCCGCCGTGCCGGAAACAACCTAAAACCCTATCCGGGATTGAAACCTACTTGAACATAGGCGCGAAAAATGGCATTAGGCCGGAAACAACCTAAAACCCTATCAGGGATTGAAACTTTATGAGTTCGATGTCAGCGTCCTCTGCTAATGCCGGAAACAACTTAAAAGCCTATCAGGGATTGAAACCTAGATTTTTTATTCTTCTAGCCACGTCGTATTACGCCGGAAACAACTTAAAACCCTATCAGGGATTGAAACCTGTTAAGTTGCCGCCGTTGCGAGCGAGAAAAGCCGGAAACAACCTAAAACCCTATCAGGGATTGAAACTTAGGGGCATTTTCGAGGCGGATTTGCTCTTGGGTAGCCGGAAACAACCTAAAACCCTATCAGGGATTGAAACTAAAGTTGCGATCGGCTTCTGCCTTCGCTTCTGCGGCGGCGGCCGGAAACAACCTAAAACCCTATCAGGGATTGAAACGTGCCAAACCTTTCATATCAGAATGCAATGGTGCGCCGGAAACAACCTAAAACCCTATCAGGGATTGAAACTTAAAATTTATTGGATCTACACCATGCCGCAAGTGCCGGAAACAACCTAAAACCCTATCAGGGATTGAAACGACGGAGACTCGGCTTGGACGCTCCTTGCAAAAGCCGGAAACAACCTAAAACCCTATCAGGGATTCAAACATTAAGTTGAGCGTAAAATGTCAAATTTACTTCTTGAGCCGGAAACAACCTAAAACCCTATCAGGGATTGAAACCTGAAACCGCTTCACTGTTTCCCGTTCTTCTTCATGCCGAAAACAACCTAAAACCCTATCAGGGATTGAAACCATTTTTTGGTTTGTTGGTCGTAACCCAAAAAGTGCGCCGAAAACAACCTAAAACCCTATCAGGGATTGAAACCTCGCAGCTATCCATCTCCTTACTCATCTCTTGGGCTAAAAACAAGTTTACTTCCAACACTTGTCACAGCACAGGTGGTGGTCATAGATAATCTCACATTTGATAAAAGTGGTCGGATTCAGGAATTGATTCAAACAGCAGGGTGTAGACTATTATATTTACCCCCATACTCTCCAGAGTTTAACAAAATTGAACAAAGAAGAGTCTTGGCTAAAAAGTCAAATTCGTAAACACCTTGATCAGTTTGATTGCTTGCGTTTTGGCGATTCTTGGATGTCTTGCGCCTTGCATCCTAACACGGGCAGTTGCTATATGTGATTTCCCAGATTATTCAGTTGAAACAATACCAAAATTATGACCAATCAAACAACTTCTCCACTCCTACTGAGTCCCTTCAAAATCGGAGATTTACCCTTAAAAAATCGGGTAGTCATGGCACCCCTAACGAGAGCCAGAGCCGGTGAAACGCGGATGCCCAACGCCTTAATGGCAGAGTATTACACTCAGCGAGCCTCCGCTGGTTTAATCATTACAGAAGCCACAGTGGTTTCTACTCAAGCTAATGGTTGGCTCAATACGCCCGGTATTTATTCAGACGAGCAAGGCGAAGCTTGGAAACAAATTGTGACTGCGGTTCATGCCCGCGAAACACCGATTTTCATGCAGCTTTGGCACTGCGGACGAGCTTCCCACAGCAGTTTTCATGAAAACAATCAATTGCCAGTTGCAGCCTCTGCCATCAAAATAAACGGAGAAGGCATTCATACCCCTGTGGGCAAACAACCCTACGAAACCCCCCGCGCTCTAGAAACCGATGAAATCTCCCTGGTTGTAGAAGATTATCGCAAGGCGGCCGAACGAGCCAAAATGGCAGGTTTTGACGGTGTAGAAATTCACGCTGCCAACGGCTATCTCATTGACACATTCCTGCAAACCAAAACCAATCACCGCACAGATTCCTATGGCGGCACAGTTGAAAACCGCTACCGTTTTCTTAAGGAAATTGTCGAGGCGATTATCACAGTATTTCCGGCAAACAGAGTGGGAGTTAGACTTTCTCCCAACGGTGTTTACAATGATATGGGTTCTCCCAGTTATCGCGAAGATTTTCTGTATTTCGCAGGGCAGTTAAATGCCTATGATTTAGCTTACCTTCACTTGGTGGACGGTCTAGCTTTTGGCTTTCATGAATTGGGAACGCCGATGATGATAGGAGAGTTTCGCGATGTGTTTGCAGGGCCGCTCGTCGGCAACTGCGGATATACTCAAGAACAGGCTGAAACGGCCCTGAGCAGCAAAGTTGCCGATTTAATTGCTTTTGGTCGGAATTTTATCAGCAATCCCGATTTGGTAGAGCGTTTTACTAATGGTTGGCCGCTCAATCCGCCTGCTGAAGTCGGCGTCTGGTATTCTTTTGGACCTGAAGGTTATATCGATTTCCCTAGATATCAGGAATCGGCCGCTATTTCTTAGTTGAGTTGGTTGGGGCGGGTTTATCAATAAATACCGAGTATGTGCATCATAGATAATGGTGAACCCGCCCCTAAAAGATTTATGGTTAATTTCTCACAATAGGAGTCGGAGTTGGAGCTATATTTAATTTTCATCGCCCGTTGAGAGCGAGCATCTCCTATTTGTAAAAACACTTCTTCTGCCTCCTGCCTCCTGGCTTCTGTCTCCTGCCTCCTGGCTTCTGTCTCCTGCCTCCAATTTGGGGCTTGGCTGCAAAAGTGAGAGGCTCCCAGTTGAGATCGAGAACGTTTCCCCATATCCTAATAACCATAGGGTACTTCAAAACATCCAAGCTGCTAGCTCAGCGTTTGAGTGCCTGAAAAAAATCAATAGCGGAAGCGCTTTTAACAAGATGGCACAAAATCACAAATCAACGGTTATCATTACCGGCGCTTCCTCCGGCGTCGGTTTGTACGGCGCGAAAGCTCTCGCAGACAAGGGATGGCACGTAGTCATGGCCTGTCGGGACGTGCGGAAAGCCGGAGACGCCGCCCGCGAGTTGGGCATACCTGAAGGCAGTTTCTCCATCATGGAGATTGACTTGGGCGATTTGGAGAGCGTGCGCCGGTTTGCTCGGGCATTTAAGGCCAGCGGCAGGCCTCTGGACGCTTTGGTGTGCAACGCCGCCATTTATATGCCTTTGATTAAGGAACCGCTGCGGAGCCCGGAGGGTTACGAGTTGACGATGACTACCAATCACCTGGGTCATTTCCTGCTGTGCAACCTGATGATGGAAAATATGAAGCCTTCCTATTATTCCGATGCGAGAATCGTGATTTTGGGAACCGTGACTCACAATCCAGACGAGTTGGGCGGGAAGATTCCGCCGCGCCCGGATTTGGGCAATTTTGAGGGTTTTGAAGCGGGTTTCAAAGACCCGATTTCGATGGCTGACGGCAAGAAGTTTGAACCGGTCAAGGCTTACAAAGATAGCAAAGTTTGCAACGTGCTGACGATGCGGGAATTGCACCGCCGCTTTCACGAATCCACGGGGATTACTTTCACTTCGCTGTATCCGGGATGCGTTGCTGATACGCCGCTGTTCCGCAACCACTATCCTTTGTTTCAGAAGCTGTTCCCGCTGTTTCAGAAGAATATCACCGGCGGTTATGTGTCTCAGGAGTTGGCGGGGGAAAGGCTGGCGATGGTGGTTGCCGATCCCGAATACAAGCAATCTGGGGCTTATTGGAGTTGGGGGAACCGCCAGAAAAAAGATGGTAAGTCTTTTGTGCAAAAGGTTTCTCCCCAGGCCCGCGATGATGAAAAAGGCGAGCGGATGTGGGAGTTGAGCGCTAAGTTGGTGGGATTGACTGATGGGGCTCAAATGGGTGCTGCGGCTAGTGCGGGCCGCTCTGCATAATTCAAAGTTACAAATCCCCTCGATCGGGCTTGGCAGTTGAAACGGCGTCTACGCACAGGATGTGGGTAGACGCGGACTCAATAATAAAGGGGGCATTTGTGACAAGTTAAGAAAAAGTGCAAATTGTCAAGGGGGTACAAAAAAAAATGTAAAATAGGCTGAACATCTAT